>CADBNO010000258.1 GCA_902796105.1 uncultured Lachnospiraceae bacterium
CAGCCCTCACGCGCTCAAATTCCATGTCTTTTCCGGCATCCTCCTTCGCATCGGTCCAGACCAGCTTTCCGTTTTCGTTCATCGTAAATTTACCCACACCGTCCGAGAAACGGAATACCGTAGATGCGATCAGCCCGTCAGTGCCGTATGTAACGGTGGATTTAATCCCCCGACCGTTATCCACAAGCGAACCGTTATCATAAAAGCAGGTATAACTCCACTGTGAGACCTCTGCGTTGGACTCCGGCCAACTGATGGCACAAGAAAAATGATCTCCTTCCGCAAATATGTATAAAGTGGCCTTGCCGCACACCCAGGTTCCCTGATAATCCGCACCGGCACGCCCGGAGACCACGATCGTACTTGTGTTTTCCCGATTACCTGACGGATAAATATATATCGTGTTATTGGACGGAGCACTATTTGCGGGATCATAATCATACTGCATGCCGCTATTGTTTATATTGCTGCCTGATTTGTTGGCCGTGCTGCTGTTGGCTGTATTTCCGTTGCTGCCTGTGTTGTTGTACGCCGTATTATGGTCATAGGAATTACTGCCGCCCGGACCGGATCGCCCAACCGGTCTGTACCAGTTGTCCAAACTATCGGTCTCACTTTGTCCAGCAGGATAAATCTCTGCGACCTTCTGTTCCCCGTTTTCCCCCTGATCCGGGATCTGCTCCGCGACCGCGGTCTGCCCCGGTGTTTCACGGCTCTCGCGCGCCACAGACGACGCCCGGTCTGCCGCTGTGTCCCCGCAGGCTGTCAAACAGAATACCATCATGCTCAGCATTAGTAAACGCGCACTCTTTTTCATCCTTGCCACCTCATACCACATTTACATTATATCATTCACACGCGGTAAATGTACACTAGTTTTTCGGCAATTTCCATCAATCATTCCATCAATACTTTTCAGCATACAGACTTTTATACCCCTCGCCGTAAATCTCCGTAGCACCGGAGACGATCATAAACGCCAGACTGTCTTCCTGCTTAACGATCTCCTCTATTTTCGGGAAAAGATTCTTATGCACCACGCAGAAGATCACTCGTTTCTCCCTGCCGCTATAAGCACCTGCCCCACTGATATAAGTCGCTCCGATGTTCAGTTCCCGCAGGATCCGTTCTGCAATACATGCATATTGGTCACTGATAATATAGACAAGCTTTGCCCCGTCTCTTCCGTAAAGCACCGCATCCAGCACAACCGATGTGATGAAGATCACAAGCCCTGCGTACAAAGCCCGCTCCAGATTGCGAAAAACAAGTGCCGAACCGCACACGATACAGGCATCTATCATCAAAAAAAGATTTCCTGTTCTGACGTAGGGAAATCGCAATCGCAAAAGCTTGACTATGATATCTACGCCGCCGGTTGTCGCTCCTGCCTTGAACACAAGGCCCATCCCGACCGCCATAAGCGCTCCGCCCGCCAATGCAGCCAGGAACAAATCCTCCGTCAGCGCAAGCTCTCGCACAAACAGATTGGTATACAGCGACGTAAGAACCGTGCAATACACTGTACTCAAAATAAACTGCATGCCGAATTTCCATGCACCGATCAACAGGATCGGTATATTGAACAGCAGGATCAATGTTCCTGTCTGTATACCTGTCACCCGGTTTGCGATCACAGAAATACCGGTAACACCTCCCGGAGCCAGCGAATTCGGCTCCAAAAACAAACCTACCCCTGCAGCATAAATTGCAGGGGCAAGTGTCATCATTATTCCTTTTCGGATCTGATCTTTCTGAAAATAGGTCAAAATAACCTGTTTCATCCAATACCCTTCTTTTCACACATTCTGCTACTGGGAAGTCTGAACCGTTTTACATTATTTTATACCGGCAAAATACAACCAGCCTGAGATCAAATATTTGTACGAACCAGTTTGGGTTTATAACCTTCTTTTTCCAATGCCGCTATGATCTGCTGTTTATGCTCCGTGCCAAAGGCCTCAAGCGTGATACGAAGCTCCACTGCTGCATTTCTGTTGATGGAAACAAACTGATTGTGCTCCAGCTTGATCACATTGCCGTTGACATCCGCGATGATACCGGATACTCTGCTGAGTTCACCAGGCTTATCAGGCAGCAGAACAGATACCGTAAAGATACGGTCACGGAATATCAGTCCCTGTTGTACCACAGATGACATAGTGATCACATCCATATTGCCGCCACTCAGGATAGAAACAATGCGCTTGTCTTTTACATTCAAATGCTTCAGAGCTGCCACGGTCAACAGTCCGGAATTCTCCACCACCATCTTGTGATTCTCCACCATATCCAGAAAAGCAACAACCAGTTCCTCGTCCTCCACCGTGATGATCTCATCCAGATTCTGCTGCAGGTAAGGGAACAACTTGGTCCCGGGCGTCTTCACCGCTGTGCCGTCCGCGATTGTATTGACTGTAGGCAGAGTCGTCACTTTCCCGTTTTTCAGGGATGCCTGCATGCATGCCGCACCTGCAGGTTCCACCCCGATCACTTTGATCTTCGGATTCAAAAGCTTTGCAAGTGTTGACACTCCTGTGGCAAGTCCGCCACCTCCGATCGGCACAAGGATATAATCCACCAAAGGAAGTTCCTTGAATATTTCCATGGCGATCGTTCCCTGACCGGTGGCAACAGTCAGATCATCGAAAGGATGGATAAACGTATATCCGTGTTCCTCGGCCAGCTCATATGCTTTGGCACAAGCCTCATCGTATACGTCTCCATGCAAAACCACCTCTGCGCCATAGCCTCTGGTCCGATTAACTTTGATCAAAGGCGTCGTTGTCGGCATTACGATCGTTGCCTTTGCCCCATAACACTGTGCTGCATAAGCCACGCCCTGCGCATGGTTTCCGGCAGAAGCTGTGATCAATCCTTTGCCTCTCTCTTCATCTGTCAGCGTACTCATCTTATAATAAGCGCCTCTCAGTTTATACGCCCCGGTGAACTGCATATTTTCAGGCTTAAGATAAACCTTATTCCCGGTCTGCTTGCTGAAATAGTCGCTGAACACCAGTTTTGTCTCCAGTGTCACACGTTTAACGACCTCACTGGCTTCTTCAAACTTTTCCAAGGTCAACATTTCTTCCATTTTCTTTCTCCTCCCTCCGGCTCTATGACCATAATCTCTTCCAGAAACTTACTTTTTCTTTCTTTTCTTCCACCGGCTCTTCCGCACTTCCGGTCCCGGACTCTGTAAGGTTCGATTCCGTCTGCCTGGCCGCTTCCTCCTCGGCTATGGATTCCAGCGCCCACGCCGGCATCGTCCAGCCACTCTCCTGGATTGTGTCTCTCGTCCGGTCTTTCGGCTCCGGCTGTGATCCTGTCTGCGGCTCCGGCTCCGATCCTGTCTGCTGTTCCGGCTGTGATCCTGTCTGCGGCTCCGGCTTCGATCCTGTCTGCGGCTCCGGCTGCATCTGCGACAGCCCCGCTTTTTCCGCTTCTCGCTCCGCTTCAGTCACATTTACGGTGTCACCCAAAGCTTCCTCTTTCATTTCAGGCTCTACGTCAAACAGTGCATCAACGAAATCCCCAGGATCAAACCGCTGCAGATCCTCGATCTTTTCACCCACACCGATATACTTCACAGGTACCTGCAATTCCGATTGTATGGCAACAGCGATTCCTCCCTTTGCCGTCCCGTCCATCTTGGTCAGGATGATTCCCGTCAGATCCGCCACGTCGCCGAATTCCCTGGCCTGTACCAGCGCATTTTGTCCCGTGGTACCATCCAATACAATAAAATTCTCCCGATGCGCATTTGGAAATTCTCTGTCAATGATGCGATTCATTTTACGCAGCTCTTCCATGAGATTTTTCTTATTATGCAGACGACCTGCAGTATCGATCAAAAGTACATCGACGCCCCGCGCCTTGGCTGCACTCACCGCGTCATATACTACGCTGGCGGGGTCAGCCCCCTCTTTGCCGCCGATCATCGGCACATCAGCACGCTTTGCCCATTCCGCCAGCTGATCCCCGGCAGCCGCACGGAATGTATCCGCCGCAGCGATCAGGACCCGTCGGCCGGCCGCCTTGTATTTCCCGGCCAGTTTGCCCACGGAAGTTGTCTTTCCCACCCCGTTGACACCTATGATCATAACGATGGACTGCTCCTGTTCAAAGTCATATGCGTTCTCACCGACCTGCATCTGTTCTTTGATACTCTGCATCAGAAACTGCTTACAATCAGCCGGTTTCTTGATGTGCTGCTCTTTTACCTGCGCTTTCAGGCGGTCAAGGATCTGCGTGGTAGCGTTCACGCCGATATCCCCCATGACCAGGATCTCTTCCAATTCCTCATAAAAATCATCGTCTATCTCCGAGAACCCGCTGAACACATTGTCGATGCCGCGTACAATATTGTTTCTTGTCTTTGCCAGTCCCTCTTTCAGGCGTGCGAAAAAGCCTTCTTTTTTCACTTCTTCTCCGCCCATTGCCTCTTTTTTCATTTCCTCGCTCATTTCACACCTCAATCCTCATCATCGAAAAACCAGTGCCTAGTCTTCCAGCTCTTTATCGATCAGGTTTACGCTGACCAATGTAGAAACGCCTTTCTCCTGCATGGTGATACCGTAAAGTCTGTCCACCTGTTCCATGGTTCCTCTTCTGTGTGTGATCACGATAAACTGGGTATGCTTTGTCAATTTATGCAGATATTTTGCATAACGTCCCACATTGGAATCATCCAGCGCCGCTTCGATCTCATCCAAAAGACAGAACGGCGAAGGCTTCAGATTCTGGATGGCAAACAACAGGGCAATAGCCGTCAGTGCTTTCTCACCACCGGATAACTGCATCATATTCTGCAATTTCTTGCCGGGCGGCTGTGCTATGATCCGGATACCTGCCTCCAGAAGATCTTCGTCCTCCATAAGCTCCAGCGTACCCTTTCCGCCGCCGAAAAGCTCCTTGAACACTTTGTCAAATTCTTTCGTGATCTCTGCAAATTTCTCTGCAAACTGTTTCCGCATGGAAGTGTCAAGCTCCTGAATGATCCCCTCCAGGGTCTTGGCGGCTTCAACCAGATCGTCGTGCTGTGTCTTCAGGAACGTAAACCGCTCCATAAGATTCTTATAATCTTCTATCGCATTGACGTTTACTTCTCCCAGACGCCGGATCTGATCTTTCAGTTCAGCCGTATCCCGTTTCATTGCCGTAATATCCGTAAGCGCTTCATTGCGCATCGCCGCCGCATCGGTGAGTGTGATCTCATACTCGTTCCACATATAATTGATGCGCCCGGTAATACTTTCCTCAAGTTTTTCTCTCTGTGAATTTAATCGGAACACTTCCTTGTCCAACACGTTCATTCGCCCGGAAAGATCTTCTCTGCTTTGGAAAAACCGTTTTTGTTCCGCTGTGAGACTCTCACGCTTCTCCACACTTTCCTTCAGTCGGCTTTCCGCCTCTGTCTGTGCCGTGTCAGACGCTGCGATCGTTTTTTCGATCTCCTGGATATTGTTTTTCTTTTCTTCTACCGCTTTTACATTATCGGTCAATGCCTGGAGAATTTCATCCAGCTCAGACTGATATCTTGAGAGTTCCCCATCGATACGATCTATATTGGCCTGTTGGAAGCTCTGTGTCTGCAGCAGCTTTTCTACCTTCAGATCCCACTGTGTAACCTGCTCCGCAGTCTCTGCTTCTCTGGTACGCTTTTCCTCCACCTGCGCCTGCAGTTTCAGGATTTCCTCCTGCGTTTTCTGTTCCAGTTCCTGACTATCGACAAGTTCTTTTTTTACATTTTCCTTATCGGTTCGCAAGGTGAGGATCTGCTCTTCAATTTCTTTTTCTTCCAAACGCAGGCTCTCCGTACCCTCGGATTCTTCCTCCATACGTTCTCTCGTCTGGCTGATATTGAGTCTGGCCGTATTCTGCTCGATGGACTTGCGCTGGATCTCTGTCTTCAGATTCTCCAGATCCATACGAAGCTTATTTCGGCTTGTCTTGGTTTCCGCAATGTCCTGATTCGCCGTATCGATAGCTTCCGCCAGTTTCTTTACATGCTTTTCCAGTTCCTCGATCTCACGTCGTCTTCCCAAAAGATTGCTGTTGTTCTTAAAGGCACCACCGCTGATCGCTCCGCCGGGCACCAGCAGTTCTCCCTCCAGCGTGACCATACGGATCCCGTAATCAAACTTTCGCGCGATCTTAACCGCATTATCCACATTGTCGACCACGACAATGCGTCCGAGCATGGATTTTGCCACATTGCGGTATTTATCCTCTATCTTCACCAGTTCATCCGCCATGCCGAGCACACCCTTTTCCTTCAGTGCATCGGGGTTTTTGAACTCCTGCGGATGCGTGATACTGGTAAGCGGCAGAAATGTGGCTCTTCCCAGCCTGTTCTGCTTCAGGTAACCGATCATCTTCTTTGCCGTGTCTTCGTCATCCGTGACGATATTCTGGATATTACCGCCGAGAGCTGTTTCAATGGCAGTCTCATATTTTTTATCCACTTTGATAATATCTGCTACGACACCGATAATGCCCTTTTCTTTTTCCTTCTGCTCCATGACCTTCTTGACACTTCCGCCGTAGCCTTCGTAGCGTTCCGTCAGATTGGTCAGAGCCTCCAACTTGGATTGCTCCATATGGTAAGCAGCCTGGGACTCTCTGAGTCCGGCATCAAGCTTTGTCAGCTTTTCGCGCATCTCACCGAGCTTCTGATTGATGGTGCCTTCTTCAATATTTTTCTGCTTCAATTCCTCCGTGATCCGGGCAAACTCTTCCTCAAGCTGCTTGATCTGCTCTTCACGGGCCGCCTCGTCCGACTTGGCGCGCAACAGCCGGGAATTCAACTCCGCTTTGCGGATATTGATCTGCTCCATCATGGTGTCAAAACGCCCCATCTTGGATTTGATCGTGGCGCGCTGATTCAGTTCATTGATGATGACATTCTTGCCGTCTTCAATCTTTGCATTCAGATCCGCGATCTCATCCTGCACCTGCTCGAGATCAGATTTCACAGACCCCATTTCATCATTGAGGCCTTTTACTTTTTCATCAATTTCCTGCTTTTCCCGCAAAAACTTATTTTTATCCTGATCATGTGCTTCGATTTCTTTTTCCAGCGCTTTTTTGCGGTTATTCAAATGTTCTTCGCTGCCTTTAGCCGAATTGATCTGCTCCTTCAGGACGTTGATCTCTCCCTCGAGTCTGCTGCGAAGCACACCGGTATCTGTCAGATTGGCCCGAGCCTCCTCAATAACCTGGTCCAGTGCCTCAACCTCGCTCTGTATACGCTCGTATTCCCCTTTACTGGTCTCGTATTCTCTCTGGGTTGCAGCTAACTCATTTTCCGCCAGACTGTACTTTCCCTCAACAGCAGTCAGCTGCTCCCGCAGCTGCGTGTTTTCAAGCAGAAAGACATTGACATCCAGGGTCTTTAATTCCTCTTTTTTCTTTAGGTAGATCTTTGCTTTTTCCGATTGACGCTCCAGGGGGCCCACCTGGCGCTCCAGTTCCGCGAGGATATCGGACACACGCACCAGATTCTGCTGCTCATTCTCCAGCTTCTGCTGTGCCGCGGCCTTACGGCGCTTGAACTTCACAATGCCGGCTGCCTCGTCAAACAACTCTCTGCGTTCCTCCGGCTTACCGCTCAGGATCTTGTCAATCTGACCCTGTCCGATAATGGAATATCCCTCTTTACCGATACCTGTATCGTAGAAAAGCTCATTGACATCTTTCAGGCGGCAGACGGTACCGTTGATCAGATATTCACTTTCTCCGGAGCGGTAGATCCGCCTTGCCACTGTCACTTCGTCATATTCAATAGCCAGCTGGTGATCCGAATTGTCCAAAGTGATCGCCACATAGGCATAACTCAGCGGTTTTCTTGTCTCTGTTCCCGAGAAAATGACATCCTGCATGCTGGCACCGCGCAATTGCTTCACGCGCTGCTCACCCAATACCCAGCGCACCGCATCCGCCACATTACTCTTTCCGCTTCCATTGGGACCGACAATACCTGTGATCCCGTTATGAAACTGAAAAACTATTTTATTGGCAAACGATTTGAAACCGTGTACTTCAATGCTTTTTAAATACATAACCCTGTTCCTTCAAAAAAAGCAAAGCATCATAAGCCGCCTGCTGTTCCGCCGCTTTTTTTGTCCTTCCTAAGCCTTTTCCAAGGCTTTTCTCCCCCATGAAAACCTCAACCACAAAGGTTTTATTGTGTTCCGGTCCGCTCTCCTCAAGTAATTCATAGCGGATTTCTTTTTTTAAAGTTCCCTGCGCCAGTTCCTGCAGGTTACTTTTGCTGTCGTAGAAAAGCTGTTTGTTCTCCAGATCTGAGAGAATAAAACGATTGATATGGTTTCGGGCCGGCTCCATCCCTCCATCCAGATAGATCGCCCCGATCACAGCTTCCATAACATCCGAGGTGATGCTCTCTCTGTATCTACCTCCGGTGAGCTCTTCTCCCCGACCGAGCCGGATAAATTCTCCCAATTCGATTTCTCTGGCACAGAATGCCAGCGCCGGTTCACACACCATGGAAGCCCGCATTTTGGTCAGCTCGCCTTCAGGCAATGAACGATGCGTCCGAAACAAAAATTCACTGGAAACCAGCTCCAATACGGCATCGCCCAAAAACTCCAGGCGTTCATAGTCCCTTGTCTTATTGATCTTTTGTTCGTTAATGAAAGAACTGTGCGTCAGCGCCTGCTTCAGCAGTTCCTTATTTCGAAAAGTATATCCGATACGCTTCTCCAGCATATTCAGATCATATCCTTCCCGCATGCTCTACCTTCTTTCTCCAGACTCACCGGTACAGTCTGTCTTGCGTTTTGCCCATGAAAAAAATAGTATTCCCAAATACTATGACCTGGGAATACTGTTTAGAATCAAATTTTTAGTTCAAAGCACCTTTGATCAACTCAACTGCTTCCTCAACCGTCGTAATCTTTTCCGCTTTCTCTGCAGGGATCTCAATATCAAATTCTTCCTCAATCCCCATAATGATCTGAAATACATCCAGCGAATCTGCTCCGAGATCATCCAGGAATGTTGTCTGCGGAGTGATCTCCTCCGGATCAACATTTAATACCTCAGCAATTACCTTTTTCAGCTTTTCAAATTCCATTTCTTATTCCTTCTTTCTTAAATATTTGCAAATATTCTATTATCATATAGTTTACTGATCACTCAGCAATACCTTTTCTCTGATCTTATCATTGACCGCCTGCTCCTTAAAGGTAAGACACTGCAGGATTGAATTCTTGATCTCTATCGCCTTACTGCTGCCGTGCGTCTTGACCACCAGACCGTTCAAGCCCAAAAGTGGTGCACCTCCGTATTGCTCTGTATCAAAACTCTTTAACGTCTTCTTCAGTGCCGGCTTCACCAGAAGCGCACCGATCCTGCTCCTGAGAGAAGTCATCATGCCGCTCTTAACCTTCTGGATCAGGACGCCGCCAACGCCTTCATACATCTTCAGGATAACATTTCCCACAAACGCTTCGCAGACCACCACATCTGCGGCACCTGCCGGTATATCTCTCGCCTCTATACTGCCGATAAAGTTGATTTCCGGACAATTTTTCAAAAGCGGGAATGTCTCCTTTACCAGCGCGTTTCCTTTTTCCTCTTCCGCACCGATATTCACAATGCCGACTCTGGGATTCTTGATACCAAGAGCATTCTCCATATAGACACTTCCCATTTTAGCAAACTGTACCAGATGAGAAGCTCTGGCATCCACATTCGCCCCGCAGTCGATCAGAAGTGCAACGCCATCCGCAGTCGGGATCAGTGGCGCCAACGGCGGTCTCTCTATTCCTTTGATCCGCCCCACGATCACCTGTCCGCCGACCAGTACCGCACCGGTACTCCCGGCTGACACAAACGCATCACAGGTTCCGTCCTTCACCATATACATCCCCTTGACAATGGACGAATCTTTCTTTTTGCGGATCGCATTTACGGGAGGCTCCGACATCTCAATGACCTCCTCTGCATGCACAATCTCTACCTGCCCGGGATCATAACTATATTGTTTCAATTCTTCCGCGATCAAAGGCTCTTTACCGACCAGAAAAACCTTGATCCTCTTATCCTCCTGAATCGCCTCTACAGCGCCCTTTACCACTTCCCCGGGAGCATTGTCTCCTCCCATGGCGTCTACCGCCACATTTACCATTGCGTCCTTTGCAATCTTATCTGCCATTTACAATTCCTCTCCGGTAAACTTTTTCACTCTTTTTACTATACTAGACACCCCTGTAAAAATCAAGCACAAAATGAAAAAGCTGCCATATGGCCTCAAAAGCCATATGACAGCATATTCTCAAAACTATTGCTTAGTACCAGGTTTCCTTGTCGATCATAGGATCGTACTGAGAGCTGCCAAATGCAAGGATCAGCATAAAGATAGGATTCAGCAGGATCAGACCTACTGCAAATCCAACGCCATGTCCGAATGCCTTGGAAAGCTTCAGATTTGCAAATACGCTCATGACAAACGCTGCCAGAGAACATACTGCCGCAAGGATGCTACAGAAGGAATTATCAAAGCTTCCAACGATAGAACCTGCAACTGTACATCCAAGATAGATCCAGAAGATCAATGTAGGTGCGCAGATCTTGATCTGAGTGTAGTAATTGTAGAACGGAATAATAGATTTCCATCCCGGCTCACCAGCCTTTGTAAATACCTTCCAGTTTGCAATGATCATAATAACAGCCCAGATCAATGCAATCACACCAAATACACATACTACTCCACCAAGTGCGGCTAAAGCCTCCTCATCATAACTCATAATTTTCTCCTTTCGCTTATAAAGCTGATACTGTTTTATGTAAAACA
>CADBNO010000259.1 GCA_902796105.1 uncultured Lachnospiraceae bacterium
AAAAGTTGGTCAGTTTGCTGCCGAGATCAGAGACAAGAGAAGACCTGAGCCTTACAAGGGTAAGGGTATCAAGTATGCGGATGAGACAATCAGACGTAAAGTCGGCAAGACCGGTAAGAAATAATAGATAAGGAGAGTATGAAGATGGTTAGTAAGGAATCAAGACAAGAAGTTCGTGTTAAAAAGCACATGAGAATTCGTAACCGCTTCAGTGGTACTGCTGAAAGACCTCGTCTTGCAGTATTCAGAAGCAATAATCATATGTATGCTCAAATTATCGACGATACCGTTGGCAACACTTTGGTATCTGCTTCCACCACTGAGAAGGAGATCAAGGCAGAGCTGGAGAAGACCAATAACGTTGATGCAGCAGCATATTTGGGAACTGTGATCGGTAAGAGAGCAGTGGAAAAGGGTATCAAGGAAGTTGTTTTTGACAGAGGCGGCTTTATATACCAGGGTAAGATTGCAGCATTAGCTGATGCAGCCAGAGAAGCTGGCTTGGAATTCTAGGAAAGGAAGAGGAATACACCATGAAACATACAATCATAGATGCAAGCCAGTTAGAGCTGACCGATAAGGTTGTTACCATCAAGCGTGTAACCAAGACCGTTAAGGGTGGTCGTAACATGCGTTTTACCGCTCTTGTAGTAGTAGGTGACGGAAACGGTCATGTAGGTGCAGGTCTTGGCAAGGCTGTTGAAATCCCTGAAGCTATCCGCAAGGGTAAAGAAGATGCAATGAAGCATATCATAGAGATTGCCATGGATGAGAACAATTCCATTACGCATGACTATATCGGTAAGTATGGCTCCGCTAATGTGCTTCTGAAGAAGGCTCCCGAAGGTACCGGTATCATCGCAGGCGGTCCTGCCCGTGTGGTATGTGAGCTTGCAGGTATCAAGAATATCCGTACCAAGTCTCTTGGTTCTAACAATAAGCAGAATGTTGTTCTTGCAACAATTTCCGGTTTGAGTAAACTCAAATCCCCCGAGGATGTTGCAAAGAACCGCGGCAAATCTGTGGATGAGGTTACGGCATAAGGAAGGAGAATTATCATGGCAGATAAGAAGTTAAAGATTACTTTGGCAAAGTCCACCATCGGTGCTGTGCCCAAGAACAAAGCAACTGTTGAATCCATGGGTCTTCGTAAGATTGGCCAGTCCATTATCCTTCCCGATAATGAATCTACCAGAGGACAGATCCGCAAGGTTGGTTATTTGTTAAAAGTTGAAGAAGTATAATAGAGAAGGAGGTGTCAAAGATGGAATTATCCAATTTAAGACCCGCTGAAGGTTCAAAGCAGAGTGATAATTTTAGAAGAGGCCGTGGACATGGTTCAGGCAACGGTAAGACCGCAGGTAAGGGACACAAGGGTCAGAAGGCTCGTTCCGGAGCACCCAGACCTGGTTTCGAAGGTGGTCAGATGCCTTTGTACAGACGTATCCCCAAGAGAGGCTTCACGAACAGAAATACAAAAGAGATTGTTGCTATCAATGTAAGCGCTCTGGAGCAGTTTGATAACGGTGCAACCGTTGACGCAGATGCTCTGATCGAAGCAGGCGTTATCAAGAAAGTAGTTGATGGCGTTAAGATCCTCGGAAACGGAGAACTTACCAAGAAGCTCAATGTTAAAGTGAATGCTTATAGTGCATCCGCAAAGGAGAAGATTGAGGCAGTTGGTGGAAATGCTGAGGTGATCTAATGTTCGAGACACTCAAAAATGCATTTAAGATCAAAGAGATCAGAAAAAAGCTGTTATATACTTTTGGTATGCTGGTAGTCATTCGTCTTGGCTCCCAGCTGCCAACACCCGGTATTAACGGTGAATTTTTCAAAAACTGGTTTGCTCAGCAGACAGGAGATGCATTTAGTTTCTTTGATGCGATCACAGGTGGTTCTTTTCTGAACATGTCCATTTTCGCATTGAACATCAGCCCCTATATTACGTCCTCCATCATCATGCAGCTGCTCACCATTGCTATTCCGAAACTGGAGGAGATGCAGCGTGACGGTGAAGATGGCAGAAAGAAAATGGTAGCTATCACCAGATATGTTACGGTTGCACTGGCATTGATCCAGGCAACGGCAATGGCCATCGGGTTCGGACGTCAGGGTTATCTGACAGAGTACAATGCGATCAATGTGATCACAGCAGTAGCCGCCCTGACCGCAGGAAGTGCATTCCTGATGTGGGTAGGTGAACGCATTACTGAGAATGGTGTCGGAAATGGTATCTCCATTGTCCTGGTGATCAACATTATATCCAGATTGCCGGAGGATTTCAGCAATCTGTTTGATCAGTTTGTGTTCGGCAAAGCACCTGCAACTGCAATTTTAGCGGCAGTGGTCATCTTTGCGATCGTGATCGGTATGGTGATCCTGGTGATCATCTTAAATGATGGCGTCAGAAAGATCCCGGTACAGTATGCAAAGAAGGTTCAGGGACGCAAGATGGTTGGCGGACAGACCTCCAACATTCCTTTGAAGGTTAACACCGCAGGCGTGATCCCCATCATTTTCGCACAGTCTATCATGCAGATGCCGATCATGGTATGTTCCTTTATCGGATATACCGGAACCGGTGTATGGAGTCATATTCTGAAAGGTCTGAACTCCAGCTATTGGTGCAAGCCCAGCGAACTTGTGTATTCCATAGGTCTTTTGGTGTATATCGTATTGGTGATCTTCTTTGCCTATTTCTATACATCGATCACCTTTAATCCGCTGATGATCGCGGACAACATGAAGAAGCAGGGTGGCTTTATCCCCGGTATCAGACCCGGAAAGCCCACCAGCGATTATCTGGAAAAGGTGTTGGATTACATTGTCTTCATTGGTGCGGTAGGACTTACGATCATTGCGATCATCCCTTATTTCTTTAACGGTGTGTTCGGTGCGAGCGTGTCCTTCGGCGGTACAAGCCTGATCATTATTGTCAGCGTGGTACTGGAGACCGTGAAGCAGATCGAATCCCAGATGTTGGTTCGCAACTATAAGGGATTCTTGGAGAACTGATAGGAAAGATTTACGTATGTTTACTGCACAGTCTGATCCGGACTGTGCAGTTTTAATTTATTTTAATTTATTTTTTGGAAAAATTGCGGTTTGATATTGCAAACAGGGCGCAAAAAGGCTAAAATATTTTATGTATGCGCAAAACCATGTTGTTTTAGTTTTCTAAAATAGAAAATACAGAGAGCGGAGGAAAGCAAGATGAAGATTATTATGTTAGGCGCACCCGGTGCCGGCAAGGGCACTCAGGCAAAGATGATCGCAGAAAAGTACGGAATTCCTCATGTATCCACCGGAGATATTTTCCGTGCGAATATCAAAAACGGCACGGAACTCGGCAAAGAGGCGAAGAAGTACATGGATCAGGGACTTCTTGTACCCGATGAGCTGACCGTAAAGATTCTGTTGGATCGCGTGGCGCAGCCGGATTGTCAGAACGGTTATGTGCTGGATGGATTCCCCAGAACCATTCCCCAGGCCGAGGTGCTTGACAAGGCGCTCTCAGAGTTGGGTGATTCCATTGATTATGCGATCAATGTGGATGTTCCGGATGAGAATATTGTAAAGAGAATGTCAGGAAGGCGCGCATGTGTAACCTGCGGCGCAACCTATCATATAGAGCATGTTCCTCCCAAGAAGGAAGGCGTTTGCGACAAGTGCGGCGCGGAGCTGATCCTGCGCGATGATGACAAGCCGGAGACGGTGCTGAACCGCCTGAAGGTTTATCATGACCAGACACAGCCGCTGATCGACTTCTATACCGCAAAGGGCGTGCTCAAGACGGTTGACGGCACGGTTGACATGAAGGATGTATTTAACGCCATCGTTGACATCTTGGGGTAAGGCTTATGGTTTTATTCCGGAAGACCGCGAAATTGCGGCCTTCAAAGATAGTGTGATGGAAAGGAAGTAAGACAAAATGGCTATTTCGGTCAAGTCCAAGCGAGAGATCGAACTCATGCGCGAGTCCTGCAAATTACTCGGCGATGTGTTCCACAACATGGAGATGGCAGTCAGACCCGGGATCTCTACCAAAGACATTGATATTTTGGGGGAGAAGCTGATCCGGGCGCATGGCTGTGTTCCGAATTTTCTGCATTACAACGGATACCCTGCATCAATCTGTGTATCCGTGAATGATGAGGTTGTACATGGAATTCCGCATAAGGATCATATTCTTCAGGAGGGTGATATTGTCAGCCTGGATGCAGGATTGATCTATAAAGGTTATCACTCGGATATGGCGAGAACATTTCCGGTGGGTCAGGTCAGTGAGGAAGCGAGACTCCTTATCGAGCGGACCAGACAGAGTTTTTTCGACGGAATTAAAATGGCAAAAGAGGGGAATCATCTGTTTGATATTTCCAATGCGATCGACGCATCGATCAGACCTTACGGGTACGGTATTGTGAGAGATCTGGTCGGACACGGCATCGGTACGAGCCTGCATGAGGATCCGCAGATCCCGAACTTTGCACAGAAGCGCAGAGGACCGAAGCTGGTTGCAGGGATGACTTTTGCGATTGAGCCCATGATCAACATCGGAAGAGCAGATGTAGAGTGGCTGGATGATGATTGGACGGTTGTGACGGAGGACGGATCTTTATCGGCGCATTATGAGAATACAATCCTGATCACAGAGGGTGAGCCGGAGATCCTCACACTGTACGAGAAATAAAATCTGTAAAGGCGGAAACACCGTATGATAGGACAGTTTGCAACATCAAAGGCAGGGCACGACAAGAATATGTTATATGTGGTTGTCGCGGAGGAGGGCGAGTTCGTTGCACTCTGCGACGGGCAGCGCAAAACGATAGCGGCGCCCAAGAAAAAGCGCAGAAAACATATACAGCCCATCGGGCAGACTGTTGATCAGAAGACGTTGGAAGCGATACAGAACAAAACGGTGCGGGATGAACAGATCAAATATGCAATCCGGCATTATGCAGCGCAGTAGTTAAAGGTGAGTCAGGAAGAGATTCGTGACGGGATTTATGAAAAAGTTGGAGGAAATGTATGTCTAAGAGTGATGTGATCGAAATTGAAGGAACGGTAGTGGAGAAGCTCCCCAATACCATGTTCCGTGTTGAACTGGAGAACGGACACAAAGTGCTGGCAACGATCAGCGGTAAGCTGCGCCAGAATTTTATCCGTATTCTCCCCGGTGACAAGGTGACGTTGGAGCTGTCTCCCTATGATCTTTCAAAAGGACGCATCATTTGGAGAGACAAGTAAAACGGGCAGCAAATGTGCCGTTGAAATTGCAACAGAAATATTTTAAAAGAATATTGCAATTGGAAAAAGACCGTGTTATAATATAAAACGGTCTTTTTTGAAAGGAGGGTTT
>CADBNO010000260.1 GCA_902796105.1 uncultured Lachnospiraceae bacterium
CACCGACCCAGCGCCCCGGTGTGGCATATTCCGGCTTGCCGAAGACTGCAAAGCTCTGTCCGTCCGCGCTGATCGCAAATTCCACCTTCTGCGACTGACGCACGATCATGCGCAGATACAGGGAATCTCCCTGCCATTCTTCTTTGCCCGCAGCCGTCTCATCGGTCTTACTCCAGTTTCCGGAACGCTGTTCAAGATATATTTTCCCCTTCTCCTTTACTGCAGCCAGCGCAGAATAGTGCAGACACTGGGAGACAAGCCCCGCCGCATCGCCGTCCTGCATTTCCGACAAATGCAGACATGCTGTGATCTGAAACTCCGGCGCAGGCCACTTCTGCAGCAGCAGATTCGGCACATCACACAGCTGTACAGCCCGCTCCACAGATTGCGCATAGAGTTTCAGTCCCGGTTTTTCCATAGTATACCACCCATCCTTCGGGTTTGCGTTCCATTGCCACTGCAACCCAAGTCTGTCACCGGCAAAATCATCACTGTCCTCCGGCGCGTGAGCCGGATAGGAAACACCCACATTGGGTTTTGGATGCCGCAGTACAGGTTCACCACACCCACCCTCATCATTTACGCCGATCACAGGCCAGTCCTTTTCCCAGCGCATGGGCTGCAGATGAATGATACGCCCGGCATTCCCCACATCCTGGAAATGAATGAACCAGTTTTCACCGGATGGCGTGTCCACCCATGCTCCCTGGTGCGGTCCGTTCACAGGAGAGCTGCCCTGCCGCATCACAATTTTTTCCTCATAAGGACCATATATATTTCGGGCGCGAAGCACTGTCTGCCATCCCGCCTCCACACCGCCGGCCGGTGCAAATATGTAATAATACCCGTTTCTCTTGTATAACTTAGGTCCTTCTATAATGGGCTGTGTATCATGCCCGTCAAACACAAACTTTCCGTCCCCCAACACTCCGGAACAATCCTGCTCCATCGGTGACAGATAGAGATAGCTGTTAAACCCGATCCGGCTCCTGGCAAATGCGGTCACCATATATGCTTTGCCATCATCATCCCAGAACGGACAGGGATCGATCCATCCTGTCACCTGCTTCACAAAAGCCGGCTCACTCCATTCTCCCCAGGGATCATCCGTCTTACACATCATGATCCCCTCGTCCGGAAACGGTATGAACACATAATAAGTCCCATCATGGAAGCGAATGGACGGCGCCCACGCTCCACAACCATGCTCCGGCCTGTCATATCGTGGGAACGGCAGCTTGCGCATGATATAATTGATGACAGTCCAGTTCACCAGATCTTTCGAATGCAAAAGAGGCACCGCCGGCGCATTGCAAAAACTGGAGGCCACCATGAAATAATCCTCTCCCACCCGGATCACATCCGGATCAGAATAATCTGTGTATAGTATCGGATTGGTATAGGTTCCGTCGCCCTGGTCCGCGATCCACATTTTTCTGCGATTGCTTTTATTCATTGCTCTTCCTCATTTCCCCAGCTTTGGCAATATCTTTAGGATATATTTTTTAGTATAACTTATCCATGGTCTGATTGCAACTTTGGACTTGCGGATTTTGGACTTACCAAAACGGCTCCATTCCGGCTCTGTGATCCCACAATTCTCCCCGCAACCGCTCGCGGTCGCCACGAGCCACATAGATCAAAGGTTCCCCTGCTTTCATACGGGGCAACTCCGTGACACGGAGCTGTTCAAATTCGTCTGCATTCTGTACGCTGACCGCCACTCCCGGGTCTGCACCGCCTGCACTCAGACTCTCCGGATCATATTCCAGCAAAAGCGCGCCTTTCCGCACATACTCATGTTCCATCACTCTGCATCTGTAACACCCGCTGAACATATCATCTACCTTATCCCCTATTTTTAACAGGATGTCTGCGCCAAACTCCGTCTCCAGCAGCATCGCACTGCCCATGGGATAAAGCTTTGTAATACGTCCCTCTGCCGGTGCATAAACTTTCCCCTGATCCGGTATAATATGCATTTCTTTCTTGCCGTCTGCCTCCGTTACCGTGACCGTTCCCGCGACCGGTGCGACAATTTCATTTCCCTTCAAAATGATTTTCGAACCTGTAACATCTTCCTCTTCCTCCATGTTCCACTGCAGGCTTCTGCCGATCCAGAACCCAGTCATGGCCGCCAGTACGCCTACGGCGATCAAAACAAATGTATCCATCTTCTATTTCCTCTCTCTTTTTTCTGATTATTCATAATTTCTGCAAAACTATTGAAAATATACTTGACATTTTCACCAAACCGATGCTATACTTACCCTGTATTCTAAATGAAAGTCATTGAACTCACATATTTTTGTAAGTCATTGTTACTTTTGTTTTATGAGAATAATGGTTTACAAAAATATGTGATTTTTGTGTCCTACGTTTTAGAATCACTAATAATTATTATTTGGGGAAAACCCAAAAGAAGGAGGTACCACATGAATAACGGTACAGTTAAATGGTTTAACGCTCAGAAGGGTTATGGTTTCATCACCAACGATGCAACCAACGAGGAAGTGTTCGTACATTTCTCCGCGATCAATGCAGAGGGCTTCAAGTCTCTCGAGGAAGGTCAGAAGGTTACTTTTGATACCGAGAC
>CADBNO010000261.1 GCA_902796105.1 uncultured Lachnospiraceae bacterium
CTGATAAACGGATAAGCATAGCCACTGACGAAAATATTTCGGGGGAAGCCTCTGTCGGCCACCGCATTGCCGTCCCCGTTTGGCACACTGCTTACGTCCGAAATCAAAAGAGCCTGCCCGACGGCAAGCTCATAAGGATAGATCAACTGATTGTCCAAAGCTATCTGATATACAGAGGACCCGGTTTTCCCTGCAATTTCATTCAACGTATCACCGGCCTGCACCACATAAATCTGCATCACACTCTCCTCTTTGTCTGCAAAATACATCCCTATAGGATATGCGAAATCCAAGTCTCCGTGCCCCCGGAAGAATATCATTTCTGCCTGATCAGCTCGATCAATTTATGTTTCTGCACCTTTTCCTCCATATAGACATACACTAATACCACCCGATCTCCGTCAAGATCCTTTACATACAGATCAAAATCCGCCGCATCAAACAATCCGGTCAGTCTGTAATTATGCTCAATCCAGTTATTATAAGTGTACTTTACGATATCCGCCTTGTGAGCGTCATGTTTTGATACCTTTTCAAAATACAGTGCTCTCCTCCCATGTCTCAAAAGCTTAAAATAATGATCCGTACTGTCATGCGCGGACTCATACGCTACATGGAAATTATCCACAAAATGTTCAAAATCCCGAAACTCTTTTAACGCCTCCCGTGTTCTCTGTGCACTCTCCTCACATTTGACTGCCCAGGCCGCTTTGTATTCAGCGATCCGCTGCTTGATAAACAACTGCTGGGAATGATCCGCTACGTTCAAAGCCTTTGAAAGCATCGGACTCTCCAGATCAATCTCGTGATATGGCGGACAAGGCTCCTGCTCCATCAGGCGCTCCATATAAAATCTGGCATATGCCCACCATGCACCGAACTTCTCCGGATACTCTGCCGTCAGCGCCTGATAGCCGGCTTCTGCATGATCCCTCTCTCCCTTTTTTTCATATTCCCTGGCTTCTTCCAATTTTGTTTGATAAGCAGATTCTTTAGCGGCATCTGCATTTTGTAATACGCCTTCCAAATTTTTATCCTCCTGATCACCGATCCGGCTTTTTTGATCGATATACTCATTTCAATACCTGCCTGCAGATATCGCGCACGCAGCATTTCTCACAATAGGGCTTTGTTCTAGCGGTGCAGACCGCCCGCCCGTGATCCACCAGACGATGGCAGAAATCATTGCCCTCCTCGGGCGGAATAAGCTTCCACAGCTCCTTCTCCACTTTCGCCGGTTCTTTTATCCCATCTACCAGTCCCATGCGGTTCACCAGCCGGATACAGTGCGTATCCGTTACGATCGCCGGCTTGCCGAACACATCCCCCATAATGAGATTCGCACTCTTTCTGCCCACACCGGGAAGTGCCAAAAGTGCCTCCATGGTATCCGGAACTTTACCACCGTAAGTATCCCGCAAAACCTTCATGCAGGCGCTGATATCGCGTGCCTTACTGTTGCCCAGACCGCAGGGACGTACAATTTTCTCGATTTCCTCCACCGGTGCCTCTGCCAGCGCATTAACATCGGGGTACTTTGCATACAGATCCTCTACCACCACATTAACCCGGGCATCCGTGCACTGTGCTGCCAGCCTGACGCTGACCAACAGTTTCCAGGCCTCATCATAGTCCAATGTGCACACCGTCTCCGGATATTCCTGTTTCAAACGATCTATGATCGCCAGTGCACGCTGTTTCTTCGTCATCCTTCGTACCTCCTATAAGGGCTCATTTGTGATACGGTTCCCCATGGTTTATCCGAAATGCCCGATAAATCTGTTCACAGAGGATCACCCGCATCAACTGATGCGGAAATGTCATGTCTGAGAAACTCAGGTGAAAATCCGCGCGTTTTGTAACAGACTCGTGCAAGCCCAACGATCCACCGATCACAAAACAAAGATTTCCGCGACCATCTACCACCGCTTTTTCCATCCATGCCGCAAAGCCTTCAGAATCAAATTTCTTCCCGCCGATCTCCAGCGTACACAGAAATGTATCTTCTTTTATTTTGGCCAGGATCCGCTCTGCCTCTTTGGCCTTGATCTGATCCGCTAAAGCAACAGACGCCTTTTCGGGCGTCTGTTCATCCATTACTTCAATGATCTCCGTTTTGCAATAACGACTCAGCCTTTTGCAATATTCCTCTATGGCATCCCGGTAAAATTTTTCCTTGACCTTACCGACACAAAGAATCGTTATTTTCATCCATCTGTTTCCTCATCTGCCGTTTCCTGTGTCCCAAAGATACGATCATACAGCTTTTCATCCACAAAATGATCCAGTTGGATCTGGTTCAGATGAATAAACTGTGAATTGATCCGCCTTTTTATGTAATCGCATCGGATAAAATACAATACCTGTTCCTGGTCTTCCTCCGAATCAATAACTGCATTCGTCAGCTCCGCAGACTTCGCATCGATCTCCTCCGCGGTCAGGTTTTCCATACACCATGCTTCTACGGCATCCAACAGTGTATTGTCCGCCTTTGTCTTTTCTGCAGCCCCTTTGGCACTCCGAAAAGATAATGCCCCCATGACCAGAAAGAGCACAAAAACAGCCATCATCACCCCATAGAACATATAGGGATTAGCCACCGTAGCCGGGATCAGCCCGAGTGCTCCCAAAATGGCCAGGATCAAACCGATCCCTCCGACCAGTATGAGTGCCCAGCCGGAATTTCGATAATCCTTCTCATTGATTGGATCCGGAGAAAACATAGCCATGATCCTTACCTCCCGCTCAGATACTCGTCAATTCCCTTTGCCGCTGCTTTTCCTGCGCCCATGGCAAGAATTACCGTTGCAGCGCCTGTCACGGCGTCTCCGCCGGCATAAACACCTTCCTTGGTGGTCTTACCATCTGCTTCATCCGCGACAATGCACTTCCATTTATTTGTCTCCAAGCCGTCTGTAGTAGAAGAGATCAGCGGATTCGGCGAAGTACCTAACGCCATGATAACCGTATCCACATCCATAGTAAAAGCAGAATCCGGCACTTCAACCGGACGTCTTCTTCCGGAATCGTCCGGCTCACCAAGCTCCATCCGTACACATGTCATACCGGTCACCCATCCCTTTTCATCGGAAAGGATCTCCGTCGGATTGGTAAGCAGATCAAAAATGATCCCCTCCTCTTTCGCATGGTGTACTTCTTCCACCCTGGCCGGCAGTTCCTCTTCGCTTCTGCGGTATACGATATGCACCTCGGCTCCCAGACGCAATGCTGTTCTTGCCGCATCCATAGCCACATTTCCGCCGCCTACAACCGCTACTTTTTTGCCCCTCATGATCGGCGTGTTGGACTTCTCATCAAACGCTTTCATCAGATTGCTTCTGGTCAGATATTCGTTGGCGGAGAATACGCCGTTTGCGTTCTCTCCGGGGATTCCCATAAACTTGGGCAATCCGGCACCGGAGCCGATAAACACTGCATCAAAGCCCTCTTCCTTCATCAGTTCATCAATGGTGGTTGATTTTCCGATGACAACATCAGTCTCAATCTTCACGCCCAGAGACTTCACATTCTCGATTTCCTTTGCCACAACCGCTTCCTTGGGCAATCTGAACTCGGGTATTCCATAGACCAGTACTCCGCCTGCCTCATGCAGTGCCTCAAAAATGGTCACATCATATCCCAGCTTTGCGAGATCTCCGGCACAGGTCAGTCCCGCAGGACCGGATCCGATCACCGCAACCTTTTTCCCTTTTTTCTCCTTTGCGCCTTCCGGTTTGATGCCGTTCTCTCTGGCCCAATCCGCTACAAAGCGCTCCAATTTGCCGATAGAGATCGGCTCTCCTTTAATACCGCGGATACATTTTCCTTCGCACTGGCTCTCCTGCGGGCACACACGTCCGCAGACTGCCGGCAATGCACTGGATTCACTGATCACCTGATAAGCCTTTTCGACATCCCCGTTTTTTACCTGCTCAATGAACCCCGGAATGTTGATGGACACCGGACACCCCTTGATACATTGCGCATTCTTACAATTGATGCAGCGCGTTGCCTCCTCCATCGCTTCTTCTTTGTTGTATCCCAGACAAACCTCTGCAAAGTTTGTTGCTCTCTCTTTTGCATCCTGCTCTCTCACAGGAACCTTCTTCAACACATCCATCGTCTATCTCCTTTCTGAATCAGCCTGTTAACAGTTGCCACATCCGCCGTGATGGGTATCGCCTTCCTCAAGCGCAAGGATGGCTTTGCCTTCCTGGGTCTTATACAACTGCTGTCTTCTCATGGCTTCATCAAAATTAACCTGATGTCCGTCAAATTCAGGGCCGTCTACGCAGGCAAATTTTACTTTGCCGCCGACAGTAACTCTGCAGGCACCGCACATACCGGTTCCGTCCACCATGATCGGATTCAGGCTGACGATCGTCGGGAGATCATATTCTTTGGTC
>CADBNO010000262.1 GCA_902796105.1 uncultured Lachnospiraceae bacterium
AATATCGCCAATCGGCGAGTAATCAAGCTGTTCCATATATCATCCTCCGTGATGAAAACGTATGCCGCGGCGTCCGTGCCGCGCAACCGGATAGAGCCTTGTCCTGCCTTAAATAAAGTAGTGTTTTATATTATACCAAAAAACAGGGCTCTGTACAATAACAAAATCATTGAAACCGGACGAAAAATGATGTATCGTCTTAGGTGATTAAAGAGAAAGACTTCGGCAGGTATCCGGTCGGGGGAAGAGAGAAGTGAGGTAGAAAGATGAAACGGATCCGGGAGAGATGGCAGGAGAGAACAAAACAGGGGATATTCAGCCCGGGAGGGATGATCTCGTTAGCGCTGTGTTTTATGCTGTTTGGGTTCGCCCCGATGGAGATCTATCTGAATAATCCTGCGGATTTCTGGTATGACGCCTGGTTTTTGCTGCCGTGGTGCCTGGGGTGGTTTGCGGCGGCTTTTGCGGGCTGTCTGCTCTTGCTTGCATTGTTGTGGTTTTGCGGGGACAGGGCATATGACGCAGGGCTGGCAGTGCTGTTCTGGCTGTTTGCGGGATGCTATTATCAGGGCAATTTTCAGGTGGGCAATCTGCCGGCGCTGGACGGAGCGGAGCTGGAGCTTGCGGAGTACGGGCAGGATGTGCGCCTGTCCTGCATTGTCTGGGTGCTTCTGGCAGCAGTGATCTGTGCGCTGGCGCTAAAACTGAAGCGGAACACGTTCCGTATGCTGGTCAGGGGGACGGGGACTTTTGTGTTTTTGATCCTTCTCGTGACGGTCCTGACGCTCTTTTTTACCACCGGGGGATATGAGAGAAAGGATTATCTCACCTGCATCAAGGATGATCAGTTTGAGATGTCTTCGGATGAAAATTTCGTGATCTTTGTGCTGGATGCGGTGGATGCGGGAAAATATGAGGAGCTTTATGCCGTGCATCCTGAATACAGGGAGATGCTCAGGGATTTTACTTATTTCAGCAACACACTTTCTGGGTATCCCTGCACGAGCTGCGCCATGCCGCTTATCCTGTCGGGAGAATGGTATGAAAATGATGAGCCGTTTGCGGAATATCTGCACCGGGTGTATGGGGAGGGCAGATTCTTTGATGTACTGGAAGACGCCGGATATGAGATGAGCCTGTATGACTCGGAGCTGTCGCTTCTGGAAAACCGCATCGGCAGCAGATATAAAAATCTGATCCACTCGAAGCTGAAGGTGTCGGAACCGGCGACCTTCGTGAAAAGGCAGTTCAAGATGATCGGTTACAAATATGCGCCCTGGATCCTGAAACGCTATTGCTGGTTCAACGCGCAGCAGCTCTGGAACCAGCGTCTGGTGGATACGGACAATGAGCTGTTCATGTGGGATGACTGGCTTTTTTATTTGGACGTGCAGGAGCGGCCGGTGACTTACACGGAGGCAAAGCAGTTCAAGATGATCCATCTGGAGGGAGCGCATACGCCGTTCCGGTATGATGAGCATGTCAATGTGGTATACGATACGGATTATACCTCCAGCGTGGCGGCTTCCATGACTGTGCTGGGGGCCTATCTGGAGAAACTGCGCCAGGCGGGGGTTTATGACAATACGGTGATCCTGGTCATGTCGGATCATGGATTCTCCGAGGTTCAGCGGACGGGTGACGGCAGGCAGCACCCGATCCTGTTCATCAAGGGCAGAGGGGAGTCACATGAAATGCGGATTTCGGATGCGCCCATCAGCCAGACGGACTTCGTGGACGCTTATGAGGCACTGCTTGCGGGCGCCGGGGCTGACGAGGCCTTCCCGTGGAAGGAAGGGGATGTGCGGGAGAGACGGTACCTTTTTTACCGGGTCAAAACGATGGAACACATGGAGGAATTCCTGCAGCGGGATCACGCGAGAGAATCTGAATCGCTCGAGCCTACCGGTGTGACTTATGATTATGGAAAATAGCGATAATTCCATTGACCTTTCTGTTGAAATTTGGTAAAATTCACATTGAAAGCGCTTTCATAAAGTGCTTTCAGGTGACAGATTGTACAAAACCAGAAAACAAAAACAGAAAGGAAGTAGTAAAAATGACAGCACTGATCATTGTCATCGCTGTAGCTTTGGCTGCACTGGGCTATGCCGCTCTGAATTACACGGGTGTCAAGAAGCTCGAAGAGGGAACCGACCGTATGTCGGAGATTGCCGCGGCAATCCGCGAGGGTGCCAACGCCTTTATCAACTATGAGTACAAGATCATCGCCATTGTCGTCGCTATCGTTGCGGTGGCATTCGGGCTGATCTTCAGCCTGCAGGAGGGGACGCTTCGCTGGGAGCCTTCCGTGTGCTTCATTATCGGTACGGTCATGAGCGCCTGTGCCGGCTATGTGGGTATGAAGATCGCGACCTACGCAAATGTGCGTGTGTCCAATACGGCGCGCAAGACCAAGAATATCGGGGAGACCCTGAAGGTTGCTTTGAAGGGTGGCTCTGTTATGGGACTGTGTGTGGGCGGCTTCGCTTTGCTCGGGCTGTTTCTCGTCTATCTGATCTTCGGCTTTGGCCTCGGTTACATTGCAATTGACACCATCGCGACAAAGGGCAGTATCTTCACTCAGTGCCTTTCCTGTTATGCGCTGGGCTGTTCTATCGTGGCGATGTTCAACCGCGTGGGCGGCGGCATCTACACCAAGGCGGCCGATATGGGTGCCGATCTGGTTGGTAAGACCGAGGCGCATATCCCGGAGGACGATCCCAGAAACCCTGCGACCATCGCGGATAACGTGGGTGACAATGTGGGCGATGTGGCAGGCCTCGGATCGGATCTGCTGGAGTCATACGTGGGAGCGATCACTTCTTCTATTATATTGGCTATCAGCCTGTTTTTACATGCTACGGTTTCTTCCGGCCTGATCCCTACCGAAACATTGGAAAAAATGATCTTTTATCCCCTGATGTTTGCGGCTATCGGATTGTTTGCCTCCATTTTGGGCATTGCCTATGTGCTTTTGAAAAAAGGTTCCGACAATCCTCACAGAGACTTAAACATCTCTACCTGGTCGGCGGCCGGCATCACGATCGTGGGCGGGTTCATCCTGACTTATCTGGTATTTAACGGCGCGGATTTCACCGGAACCGGCTTTGCAGTGGGATATCTCTCACCCTGGATCGCAGCGTCCATCGGCGTTATCAGCGGCGTTGTCATTGGTGCGATCGCAGAGTTTTACACCAGCTATGATTACAATCCTACCCGTATGATCGCGGAGGCTTCCAGGGAGGGAGCAGCCCTGACCATCACCCAGGGTCTTGCCGTGGGTATGAAGTCCTGTATGGCCCCGCTGATCGTACTTGGTATTGCGACTTACGCCTCTTATGCAGTGTCCGGTATGTTCGGTCTGGCTATGGCGGCTATCGGTATGCTGTCCTTTGTGTCGGCGACTGTTTCAGTGGATACTTACGGTCCTATCTCCGACAATGCAGGCGGTATCGCGGAAATGTCCGAACTGGAGCCTGAGGTGCGTCAGATCACCGACAAGCTGGATTCTGTGGGCAACACTACGGCGGCTATCGGAAAAGGTTTCGCCATCGGTTCCGCCTCTCTGGCTGCTCTGTCTCTGATGGTATCGTTCCTGTATGCGTTCAACGAGTCCGGTACCACTCTGGAGCTGAACTTTACAGATCCGCTGATCCTGGCCGGTGCTCTGGTGGGTGCGGCTCTGCCGTTTTTGTTCTCCGGCATGCTGATCGAGGCGGTGGCCAAGGCGGCGAGAAAGATGGTAGAGGAAGTGCGCAGACAGTTCCGCGAGATCCCCGGTATTCTGGAGGGCAAGGCGAAACCGGATTATAAGACCTGTATCGAGATTTCTTCGCAGGGTGCGTTGAAGGAGATGAAGACACCGGCTATCATGGCGATCCTGTTCCCGTTGGTGTCCGGTTTCCTGTTCGGACCGTATTTCGTGGGCGGCGTGCTGATCGGCGCGACCATTACCGCAATCATGCTGGCGATCTTTACCGGAAATGCCGGCGGCGCATGGGATAACGCGAAGAAATACATTGAATCCGGAGCTATCGAAGGTCAGAAGAAGGGATCCCCGGCACACGATGCGGCTGTGGTGGGCGATACGGTAGGCGATCCGCTGAAGGACACGGTCGGACCTTCCCTGGATATCCTGATCAAGATCATGTCCACCGTATCCCTGGTGGCAGCGGTATTGTTCAACAGCTATAATCTGCTTGGATTTTTGATGAATTTATAAACGGCGGGCTCTATAAAACAGCGGATCGGTAAGATCCAAAACGGAGCAAACCATATGACAGAGCCATGTGTTTCCAAACACCGGGTGCGCGAGCGGACCGGACGGAGCACATGGCTTTGTTGCGTCTGAAAGACGGGGATCCATGCAGCGCGCGGGGGTCGTCGTAGGCATCCGGAGGCCTCCGGAGACATCTGGAGGCGGGTTTTTGCAAAATGGACGATAAATCCAAAATGCGGACTAAAGAATTTTGGGTTTTGGTCGATACATAATGTGAATCAATTGATTTTGGCAACAACGGAAAGGAGGAATCCGATATGCGTATTGAGGCATATGGACAGGTGCAGCAGCTCTATAAGACACAGAGAGTGAACCGCACTGCATCGACATCTGCTGTAGGCGCAGTGAAGGATCAGCTGCAGATCAGCAACATTGGAAAGGATTTCCAGACGGCGAAGGCTGCTGTGGCGGCGGCACCCGATATCAGAGAAGATCTGACGGCTGCGGTGAAGACCAGTATCCAGAACGGCACTTATCAGGTAGAGAACAGCAGTTTTGCAGAAAAATTATTAGAGAAGTACAACGCGCTGGCATAAGGAGGGAACCCTGTGGCAAGTTTGATGGAAAACCTGATCGATATACTGAACAGGGAGAGCACAGAATACGAGGGACTTCTTGAGATATCCCAGCGCAAGACGCCGATCATAGTGAGCGGCAATCTTGAAGATTTACAGAAGATCACGGATGAGGAGCAGAACGTGGTGAACCGACTCAATGTGTTGGAGAGGAAGCGCATTGAAGTCACAGCGGATATAGCCACAGTACTGAACAAGGATGTTACCAAACTTACGCTGACAAGTCTGATCGAGCTGCTGAAGGGCAGACCTGCAGAGCAGGGGGCGTTGGCCGGCCTGCATGACAGATTGCACAGGACGGTGCATGAGCTGCAGCGTGTGAACGAGCAGAACGGTTCCTTATTGAGGGATGCGCTGGAGATGGTGGAGTTTGAGATCAATATGCTCCAGGCTTCCAGACTGGCGCCGGAGACGGCGAACTACAATAAGGGCGCGTACAGCGCCGGAAGCACGATGGGCGTGACCAGAGGCTTCGATGCCAAACAATGATCACGGCCGGGGAACGGATCAGAGATGAGAAACAGGAACAGGAAGGTGAGAAGTTATGTCTTTGATGAGTGGCTTATATGTCGGAAAATCCGGATTGCAGACGAGTCAGAATTCGTTGAATATCACGGCACACAATCTTTCTAATGTCGATACGACAGGCTATACCAGACAGCAGGTGCAGCAGTCCGACAGACGTTATGTCACTTTGTCGAAGACGGCATCTGCTGTTGCTTATCAGCAGACCGGTCTCGGTGTGGATGTTTCCCGTGTAAAACAAGTCAGAGATTATTTCCTGGATAAGACCTATCGCAAGGAGTCCGGACGCAGTATGTTCTATGAGGTGTCCAGCGATGTGATGGAGGAAGTGGAGACACAGCTGGGCGAGATGAACGGCGAAGCTTTTCAGGGAACCATCGCGGATCTTTGGACTTCCATCCAGGAGCTGGCGAAGGATCCTTCCAGCAGTGTGACACAAGGGCTTTTCGTACAGCGTGCCTCGGAGTTCATTGAGCGCGGCACAGCCGTTTACGACAGTCTGGCGTCCTATCAGGACAATCTGAACCTGCAGATCAAGCAGCAGGTGGAAAAGATCAATGATTACGGCAACCAGCTGTTGGACCTGAACAACCGGGTGAGAGCCATCGAAAGCGGCGGCGTGGAGAAAGCGAACGACCTGCGCGATGCGCGGAACCAGATCCTCGATGAACTGGCGGAGCTGACCAACATTTCTTTCGAAGAGGATCCCTGGGGCAATGTGACGGTGCAGATCGAGGGCGTTGATTTTGTAAAAGGCTCTACCTGTTATGAGATCGGCCTGGAGGAGGATGCCACAACCGGCTTCTACACACCGTACTGGCCGCAGAATGCGTCCTATGTGCTGAACGATAAGGGCAAAAAGATTTATAACATCGACGGCGCAGAGGTGTTTAATTTTAATATTGAGATTTCGACGGATTACGGAACTGATGTGGGCGGACTGAAGGCGATGCTTCTCGCCAGAGGCGACCACAGAGCGGACTACACAGATGCCGCGGAAGGAAAGTATGATAAGGTTTCCCAATCCGTATTGATGAATATACAGACCGAATTCGACCAGCTGATCCACAATGTGGTGACAAGGGTCAATGACATCCTCGCAGATGCCGCGGGGCAGAAGCAGGGCGATCTGGAGATCGTGGGCGAAGACGGAACCGCTCAGACCCTCAGCAATGTAAAATATGCAGAGGACAGTGTGGGCGGATATATGCGGGCGGAGGACGGCAGCCCGCTGCAGATGTTTGACAAGATCACCGGGGATGCATACACCAGGGTGACGGGCACGGACGGCAAGACCTACTGGGTGTACAACGAGGAGGATGCGGAGGCGCCGGAGACATTGTATTCACTCAAGAATGTCCAGATCAACCAGAGCCTGATGCAGAGACCTTCTACGCTGGGGCTCAGG
>CADBNO010000263.1 GCA_902796105.1 uncultured Lachnospiraceae bacterium
AATGACAGCTCACGAAAAATCATAAAGTACATGATTTTTACGGAACTATGTAACAAAATAAGTTAGACTTATTTTGTTACAGTTCCTAAGCGAGATTGAGCGGTAAAGGAAACAGATCTGCAGGCAAAACAGAAGAATACCGCCTGTCCTGTTGGGAATAAACAGGACAGGCGGTATTTTTATTACTCTTCATTAAATAACACCTGATATTTATTCGAATTCTATCGTTCCGGGTGGCTTACTGGTGAGGTCATAAAATACTCTGTTGACCCCGCGCACCTCGTTGATGATGCGGCTCATGACAGTCTGCAGTACCGCGAACGGTATTTCGGCGGCCTCGGCGGTCATGAAGTCGATGGTGTTCACTGCTCTGAGTGCAACCGCGTAGTCGTAGGTTCTCTCATCGCCCATGACGCCCACAGACTGCATGTTGGTCAGTGCTGCGAAGTACTGGCCAACGGACTTGTCCAGACCGGCTTTGGCGATCTCCTCGCGGTAGATGGCGTCAGCGTCCTGCACAATGCGAACTTTGTCGGCGGTCACTTCGCCGATGATGCGGATGCCCAGGCCGGGACCGGGGAAGGGCTGGCGGAAGACGAGTTTCTCGGGAATGCCGAGCTCCAATCCCGCTTTGCGGACCTCGTCCTTGAACAGATCGCGCAGGGGCTCGATGATCTCCTTGAAATCCACGCAATCAGGAAGTCCGCCTACGTTGTGGTGGGACTTGATCACAGCGGATTCGCCGCCCAGGCCGCTCTCCACCACGTCGGGATAGATGGTGCCCTGTACCAGATAGTCCACAGCGCCAATCTTCCTGGCCTCTTCCTCAAAGACGCGGATGAATTCCTCGCCGATGATCTTGCGTTTCTGTTCCGGCTCGGTCACGCCTGCCAGTTTGCTGTAATATCTTTCCTGCGCGTTCACGCGGATAAAATTCAGTTCATAAGGACCCTCCGAGCCGAACACCGCCTCCACTTCATCGCCCTCGTCCTTGCGCAGCAGGCCGTGATCTACGAACACGCAGGTCAGCTGGTTGCCCACAGCTTTGGAGAGCAGGACTGCTGCCACGGAGGAATCCACGCCGCCGGACAGCGCGCAGAGCACCTTGCCGGTGCCGATCTTTTTCCGCAGAGCCTGAATGGTATTTTCTACAAAGGAATCCATCTTCCAGTCGCCCGCACAGCCGCAGATGCTGCGCACAAAGTTGTGCAGCATGGTCTTGCCCTGTGCGGTATGTAATACCTCCGGATGGAACTGGATCGCATAAAGTCCTGCCGCCTCATTCTGTGCTGCAGCCACCGGACAGTTGTCCGTATGGGCGATCGAGCGGAATCCCTCTGCAAGTCTGGAGATATAATCAAAGTGGCTCATCCAGACGATAGTGCGGTCGCTGCCGCCTTCTGCCTCTGAAACTCCGTCAAACAGAGCAGCTGTTTTGTCGAAAACAACTTCTGTCTTACCGTATTCGCGCATGGAAGCGCGCTCTACCTTGCCGCCCAGCACATGCTGCATCAGCTGTGCGCCGTAGCAAAGTCCCAACACAGGAATGCCCATCTCAAATAATTCTCGGGTACAGGTGGGGGCTCCATCCTCGTAGCAGCTGTTGGGGCCGCCGGTGAGGATGATGCCCTTGGGATTCATGGCCTTGATCTTGGCCAGATCCGTTTTGTAAGAATAAATTTCACAATATACATTGCACTCCCGGACGCGTCTGGCAACCAATTGGTTGTACTGTCCGCCGAAGTCTATCACAACTACCAGTTCTCTGTCCATGATGTCTCCTCATTCTGATTCACGTGTTTTTGATATTTGCGTACATGGTACATTATAAGTAACCTGCCCCCACTTGTCAAAGCAAACTTATATGGATTGCGTTGCCGCTCACGTTTACGCTTACATTATGGCTTGCATTAGCGCCTACATTATGGCCTGCATTCCGTCCGAACCGCCTCTGTCATCCGGGGTTAATATGCCTCGAAATATTCATCCAGCCATTCCATCCGCCGCCAGAGTAATTCCTCCATATCGCTGATATCCGTGGTCATCCCGTACTGCGGCCAGCGTTCCTGCTCCCGCGTTATTGCTCCGGCCTGTATCAACGTATCCTGATTCCGGTGAATCAGTTCATACAGGCTGTCATTGCTCAAAAAGGTTTCTCTGGCCTCCCGCCACCGTGTCCGCAGGTATGGCCTCACTTTTTCCGGATCCTGTCTGATCAGGAAAGGCACCGCTGCTTCCTCGTAGATCACAGTCTCATCAGGGTTGAAAATCCCTTCGTTCATTTCCCCAAATGTCAGGTCCAGATCCCAGGGGATCTGGCGCATCCGGTAGGTGCCGGACTCATCTACATCTGCGGCAAAATAAAGATTTTTGTACCAGTTGTCGCTGCCGCTCACCGCCATGTTAAACAGGAGCATATCCACTGCATTGGACAGATACACCTTCCGGTCTGCACCCTGTGCTTCTCTGTCGGCGCGGTAAAAAGTATTCAGGTAATCCCGCAGGGAATACCAGGCTTTCTCATAATCAGTTACCGGCTCCGGATAGCGGATCCGGTGAAAGGACATGATGCGCCATTTGTGGTCTATCGCATATTGGATGTCCTCATCATCCGGGGTGTCCCAGGCTGTGATCTTATAAAGCACATCATTTTTGTCCAGTTTTAACTTCTTTGCATCCACCGGTTCCACAAGCTCATACAACCCGGCGTATTCTCCGTCCAGCAGAAGTTCTGCGTACTCTATTCTGGGTCCGGTCTCATTCACTTCTTCATTGCTTTGGGAAAACTGCTCCCAGATCTGGCTGGCTGTCTTTTCGCGAAGTCTGGAGGTATCCACGACTATGGCATTAAGTTTCCAGCTGTTGTCTGAGCGCATCCCTAACAGCGCCTCATCCAGCTTGGCGCCCTTGGCATCTAAAAGACTGATGCCGTAGCTCTTTTTGTCAAAACGGGCACTGCTGGCGCCGCGCGGGTAATATCGCACTCCGGCTTCCAGAATTTGATACCGGGTACCACCCGCGGCAGACTTATTGAATCCGGGGGCAACGCCACCGGTTCTGACCGTTTCAGAAGTTCCGCCGCGCGGTTTATCGGGTCAAAGATCTGAATATGTCCGAAGTAAAGGATCTCCGGATCAAAATAGTATCGGTCCGGATCGGTCTCATAGTCGCCCAGATCCTGTTCCTCTTCTCGGTCTGTTGTGATGGATATGACCGGCATACCGCAGACGACCAGCCGGAGCGGATAGTATACCTTATCTTCCACCAGATACAGTTCAAATACGTGATTTTCACGGATGCATGCCGCCTTGTCCTGCCATGCGGCATCCGGCAGCATGCACAGAAACGTGTTACGCGACGTGGTGCTGAACTCTCCCACCCACTCTGTCACCGCAGGATCCTGTGCCAGATAGAGCGTGCCGTCCGCCGCATAGGGCAGTTGTATCTGTTGAAACAATACCCCGGGATTAATCTGTGCACATCGGCTTTCTTTACCGGTCAGAAAATCAAGGTTATCCACGACCGGAATGCCCATGACCCGCTCCGTATACGGCACCGGAATCCGGACATCCAGATAAATCTCATATACATAAATCCCTGTCAGCAACAGCAGCAATAACAGACTTCCTCCAAGCAGGACGCCTGTCCGGCGTTTTTTCACGCTGGCTCTCCGTCATGACTCAGAAGCGAAACCGACTCTACTTTCGGCAGTTTATTAATTTCCCGCACCATCTCCGCTTCATTTGTTTTGATCCGAAGTTCCATCACAAGATCCAGACCGTTCTTGGTCAGATTTCTGGATTTTACGCGATAGTACCTGACATATTTTTCCACAATAGTCGTGACTTCATCCTCAACTCCCGCATCCTCAGCGTTCAGGATCAAAAGCATGGATGCGCTCGCCGCCGGCATGCTCTCCAGCACGAGGATCACAATGGTCACGCATAGGGACAAGATCAAAGCCATACCGTACAGCCCTGCGCCACAGATGATACCGATGGAAATGGACCAGAACAGGAACACCAGATCCATGGGATCCTTGATCGCTGTACGGAATCGCACAATAGACAGCGCGCCGACCATACCCAGTGAGATCACCACACTGGATTGAATGGATAAAATGATCGCCGCAGTGATCATAGCCATGGCCACCAGTGAAATATTAAAGCTTTTTGAATAAAATTGTTTCTTGGAAACCAGGCGATATACCAGATAGACATATATGCCCAAAAGCGATGTGATCACCAGAGTCAGCAACACGGAAGTAATGCTGAAGTCCGTTGCGTTTACACCTTCCAAAAAAGATTTTTTTAACACGTCGTTGAAGCCCATACTGTTGTCTCCTCTACTGTCTATATGCAAAACTCTTTTGTCATTTTACGCGCTGTGTAATACTTGGAATGGGCAACACATTGCAGGTTGTCCAACTGAAGCTGGGTATAAATATAATCCGGCAGCAATTCATCGAATTTTACCTCCAGAAGATGCATGCCAGTCTGCATGAGCGGTCTCAACGCAAGTCTGGATTCAAAAAAATCCCCCACCTTCGCTGTGGCACTGATATTTCTGTCAAACGTAATGCGGACGTTTCCCGCCGGATAAATGAACGGTGTCCGCTCATATTCCACGATCACTTTCGGGCGATAACCTGCTGTTGCATATTGCAGGTAAAACCGGTTCAGAACCGGCGGCGCCTCCTTCGGCGTAGGAAAATGACCGGACAGGATACTACGGCACAGCTCCTCATCGATAACGCAGGCGTCCTTATGGTTTTTCCCGTTCTGTTTTTGCTTGCATTCCAGCAGGATCGGTTCCGGTCGTCCGTTGTAGATCCGGATCCTGAATTTTCGCCTGTAGTTGACACCATCTTCGTTCTCATAGTAACAGGTATCCCTGAAATCGTCGAAATACACGCTCCTCACTGTGTATTTCCCCTCAGCACCGGTATGCGGGTCAGGACGGCAGATCGGTCGGATCCGCATCTCCATCAGTCGAAGCTGATTCTCACTGCAAAGGTATTTCAATTCATTTCGAAAGATACGCTCATCGGAATGCAGGTTGTTCAAATTTTGCCTCTTGTCCATAATGTGTAGTTTCTCCACGCCGTCGTGGTTTTATGTTTACGAGTTTCATTGTATCACAATCCCTATAATCGGGCAAGAATAGTCTTGAAATCACATTTTTATGGAAAATTCGACCTATCTGTGGTACGATAAAGGCAGTTCTATTCGGGTAGTTTTTATGGAAAAAGGAGGGTACAAAAATGGCAAATGACAGACGGCCGGAGGATATGGTCAGGATCACAACTCCGGAGCTTGCGGATGCATTCATTGAGGAGCAGATTGCAGCGCTGAAGGAACAGATTGGGGACAAGAAGGTGCTGTTGGCACTTTCGGGCGGCGTGGATTCTTCCGTTGTGGCTGCCATGTTGATCAAAGCGATCGGGCAGCAGCTGGTATGTGTGCATGTGAATCACGGCTTGCTGCGCAAGGGCGAGCCGGAGCAGGTGATCGAGGTGTTCCGCAACCAGATGAAGGCCAATCTGGTTTACGTGGACGCTACCGATTGTTTTCTGGACAAGCTGGCAGGAGTGACGGATCCGGAGACCAAGAGAAAGATCATCGGCGGCGAGTTTATCGAAGTGTTTGCAGAGGAAGCTCGCAAGCTGGACGGCATTGAGTTTCTGGCACAGGGTACGATCTGGCCGGATATTCTGGAAAGTGCAAAAGGCATCAAGGCACATCACAATGCAGGCGGCCTGCCGGAGGATATGAAATTTGAACTGGTAGAGCCGGTCAAAATCCTTTTTAAGGACGAGGTTCGTATTGTCGGCGAACGTCTGGGACTTCCTGCGAACATGGTTTATCGGCAGCCGTTCCCCGGTCCCGGATTGGGTGTACGTTGTCCGGGGGCCATCACAAGAGATCGTCTGGAGGCAGTCCGCGAGGCAGATGCCATCCTGCGGGAAGAGTTTGCCAAGAACGGTCTGGAAGGAAAGGTGTGGCAGTATTTTACCGTGGTTCCGGATTTCAAGTCCACCGGTATCAAGGACGGAAAGCGTTCTTTCGAGTGGCCTGTGATCATCCGTGCGGTGAACACTACGGATGCCATGACCGCAGAAGTGGAGGATATTCCGTTTGCTCTGATGCAGCATCTGGTGAAGCGCATCACCACTGAGGTCAAGGGCGTAAACCGTGTCCTGTATGACTTTACGCCGAAGCCCAGCGCGACGATCGAGTACGAATAAAGAAATCCAAAGACC
>CADBNO010000264.1 GCA_902796105.1 uncultured Lachnospiraceae bacterium
AGCCCCTCAAAAACACATACATATGAAATGATACCATGATTTGTGTCGTTTGTCTATAACACGATTCACGAAAATCCACGAAAAAAAAACGCCCATTTTAGGCGCTTTATAGCTATCTACTGCATTCCGCCCAATATCGCGATCCACCAGGGAAATTTTGCCAAATGACAAAACAAAAACGAAAAAACGCACACCACATATACCAGATGCCACACTGCCACCGCAGCCGACGCCATATCCTTGGAACGTCTGACCCTCTCATCCACTTCCAGCGTGACCAGGTCATTGACCTCCTCGATCGAGGTATTCAGGATCTCCACAGTAAACAGCAGGATCAGAACCGCAAACAAGATCAGATATTCCAACGGTATAAATCCTCCGGCCAGCCCGATCAGTACTCCCCCCACAAACTCGATGGGGATCAGACGTTTTACCGTACTCGACTCCCGAAACATGATGGACATGCCATGACCCGAATCGCTGATATTGCGAAAAATCTGCGTAAATACTCCTTTTTTATCCGGTTTCTCAAATTTCATACTCCTCAATTCCCCTTTGTACACATTGCTTTTTAACTTCTGTCCGCATTTCAGCTCTGTCCAAACAGCTCCGATGCTGCCGGAAACCCATACGCGTTCTCTGCGTTTTGTACGGCTCTTATGATGGCTTCACAATTCAAATAAACGGCAGTTCTCAATCCCCTGATCCCAGAAATGCGCCAGATCAAGCCCTTTGACCTGACAGATGATGCTGCAGTTCATAGCGCCGTGTCCGATGACCAGAATATCTTTTCCTTCTTTTAACTGCGGCTCCACCACCTCGCGCAGAAAGGAACCGGTCCGCGCAAAAAGCTCTGCAAAGCTCTCTCCACCCTCTACTGCCTCATAATGCACAGGATCCCGGAACAACGGATCGATCGGGGAATCCGGATTATGAAAGTAATTCTCCACGCCTTCACACACACCGAAGCTCATCTCCATAAGCCTGTCATCTGTCACAACAGGCACATCGCGCCCTGTCAAAAACAGTTCCGCTGTCTCCTTCGCACGAAGCAGAGGGGAACAATAACAGATATCAAAATGAACCTTACTGTACTTTTCCCCTGCCGCTCTGGCCATCCGCCGACCTTCTTCATTCAGCGGGATATCTGTGCGTCCCTGCAATTTTTGTCTGACGTTCCAGTCTGTTTTGCCATGCCGCATGATATACAACATTCCGCCTGCCTCCCTGTTCCTTTCGTTCCCTGCTGTCCAGCAGACTTTTATACCGTACCGCACCTGTCTCTTACACCTGTCTCAAAAGCGAAAAAGGTCAGGCGCAGATCTGCCTAACCTCTTTTATTCGCTTCAGGTCATTCTCTATCAGCCGAACTGCTCCATCACTACTTTCTCTGCTTCCTCCTGCGGCAGCGGCCTGCCCCAGATAAATCCCTGTATATAATCACAGCCGATATCGCGTAGCGTATCCAGCTGTTCTGTCTCCTCGACCCCTTCCGAGATCACATCAAATCCCATGATGTGACCGATGGATATGATCGCCGCTACATACTGTTTGGAAGAATCACTGTTATTCATCTTGTCGATAAAGGACTTGTCTATCTTCAACAGATTCGCCGGGAAACTATTGAGGTAACTCAGGGAGGAATATCCCGTTCCGAAATCGTCTATCGCCACCTTAACCCCCATCTCCCGGATCTCGTTGATGCAGCTTAATGCTTTCTCCGCCGATTCGATCATAACAGACTCGGTGATCTCAATTTCAAGCTGTTCCGCAGGAATCCCACTGCTCTTCAGGATCTCTTTGATCTCGTCAATAAAATTATTTTTCATCAGATGACGCACGGAAGCATTGATACTGAGTGTGATATCCGCTCCGGTTTTCCTGATCAGGTCTCCGAAGAAGAGCGCCGATTTGCGGAACACGATCCCGTCAACCTTATCGATCAGCCCCATCTTCTCCGCTGCCGGGATGAACACGCCCGGACTGACCATCTTGCCGTCTGCATCCTTCATACGGGCCAGCGCTTCAAATCCGCGCAATCTGTGTGACATATCATACTGCGGCTGCAGGTTAAAGAATATGGTGTCATTTTCAATCGCCGTCCGCACCATGTTCTCCACCTCATGTGTGTTCAGTTTCTTCAACAGTTCGGCAGAAAAGCGACGGATATGCTCGCTGCTGTTGACGCGCTTTACCTCATTCATCGCATCCGTGGTGTAGGAGAAAAGAGCATTTTTTTCCTGAGCATCAACCGGGAATTCCGCATACCCGAAGCTGGCGGTCACATAAAAATCGCAGTCGTCAATCGTCAGTTTCTCCTCAAGTACGGTTTCATACTTCCGGATCGTGCTCACAATCTCTTCATCCGTATGATAGTTTCGGATGACCAGCACAAATTCATCACCACTCGTGCGCGTGATAAAGTCCAGCGTCCCGGACGTTCCGGTGTCCGCAATGTTTTTCCATCGTGAGGCGATTTCCTTCAGTACCCTGTTTCCTCCATCAAACCCCATCGTGTCGTTGATCATCTTGAAATCGTTGATATCAATGGTAACTGCCGCAAACGGGGTATTGCGCCGGATCAGCTCATTGACGAGCTCCGAGCAGGCAAAGCGGTTCGGCAGACCGGTAAGGATATCTGTCACGGCCTGATCGCGCAACCTGGCCTGATACTTTTGCACATCCATATTGTTCAGATAGATCACAACAATGGCAACGATCGTCAACAGATTGGAAAAAAGCCCCGGCAGAACCGATACATTGTGGTGCAGGATGATACGGGAGATCAGCAGCGGAAATTGAAACAAAATGATCGCCATAGCCGTATAGAACCCCAAGGTTCCGTAATATACCGCCAAAAAGATAATACAGATATTCGCCAGTGACGAAAAAACACCGGCAAATGTCGGCAGCGGGATAACGGCATCCGCGATCCGGATCACACTCTGCGTCTGCGACACGATATGGACCGTAAATGTAGCCGCGGTATAGAGAAGAAGCAGAACCACATACATGCTCCATGGTGCTTTTCGCCGAGATGCAATACTGTCTATCGTCTTCGCCAATATTTGTTTTTGACCGGTATCTGAACTATCCCTCATAGTAATTGCTCCCATAAGTATATCTTATCATCCCGGAGGCAATCCGGGTATCGTTTCCCCAAATCCCATTTCCCATCAATACCTGTTTTTTTGATTATAGCATAAAATACAGGCGAAGGATATAGAAATTTTCTCACTTTTCCCGCATATGATATAATAATTTTCATACCTTCAGGTGATTTATCGTGAAAAAGAGACCTTCTCTGTCTCCGGGGCAGATCTTTCTCTATATCGTTCTGCTTCTTTTGTTTATCTTTCTCACATTTGCCCTGTTTTTCAAAGGACATGATCAGAAAAAATTTACCGCTCTCACACATGAACTTTTTGTATCGGAGATGAAAGCAAACACATTGAATATGCACTACAGCATCGCCTCCCCGGAAAATTTCGGCATCTACGGTTACGACGCCGTCCTTCCCGCTTACCGCGCCGGGGAGGAAACAGACGCCGCCGCATCCATCGGGGAAACCCTGCACGTCCTGTCCGGATTGAACCCGCGGAACTTATCCCCGCAGGATGCGTACACCTATGGACTGCTTGTGAAAAAGCTGGAAAATGCCCGGAGTCTGAACAGCTTCCCCTACTATCAGGAGCCGCTTTCCCCGGCCTCCGGCGTCCAGTCCCAGCTTCCCATTCTGCTGGCCGAATATACCTTCCGCAGCCGCCGGGATGTGGAGGATTATCTGGCTCTGTTGGATCAGACAGACGAATACCTTGCCTCTCTCCTGACTTACGAACAGGAAAAAGCGGCTGCCGGATTATCCCAATCCACGTATTCACTCCGTCAGGTGCAAAAGCAATGTGACACCGTCGTCACAAAAGAGTCTCTGGACAGCGGAAATCATTTTTTACAGACCGGTTTCTCCGACCGCCTCGCCGTACTTCTGGAGGAGCGTAAGATCACGGAAGAAGAAGCGGCAAAATATATCTCCCGGAACAATCGCCTGCTGCGCACAGTACTGCAGCCTGCCTATGAAGCCCTTGCCGACGGTCTGTTTCTGTTGGAGGATTCCGGGAGCGTTCCCGACTGGCCGGGCGGGCTCGCCTCCAGACCGGACGGGCGGGAATACTACAAACAACTCCTGATCGCCAACACCGGCTCCTACCGCTCCGTTGAGGAAATCCGGAAACTCCTGCAGGATTACCTGCTACAGGATTGCACAGCCATGCGCACCCTTCTGCAGAATGATCCGGATCTGAAATCCCGGTATACCTCCGGCAGCTACACGGATATTCCCCTGATCTCAGCGACAGAAATGCTGCGGGATCTGCAGGCACGCATGGATACTTCTTTTCCGACCCTGTATCCGCACCTGCCTTCCGTGACCGTTAAAAACGTTACCCCGAATTTGCAGGACTACTCCGCGCCGGCCTTCTATCTGACCGCACCGCTGGACGCAAGTGACACAAACGTCATATATATGAACCCCAAGAATTCCCCAACCGGGCTGGAACTCTATACCACCCTTGCACACGAGGGGTTTCCCGGGCATCTGTACCAGACGGTCTACGCCAACCGGCGCTTTCTTCGGCAGGAAGAAAACCTGGTGCGACAGCTTCTCTGGTACGGCGGCTATCTGGAGGGCTGGGCCCTGTACGTTGAGTTTGTCAGCTACGATTATGCCGCACGAATGCTGCGGGAACAGGGACGCACAGAGGATGCTCTCTGCGTGGAACTTGAGAAATACAACCGTCGGATCCTGTTGAATCTGTATTCCACACTGGATATCATGATACACTATGACAACGCCTCTCCGGAGGAGATTGCGGACTTTCTCTCCGGTTTCGGCATTGAAAACGACAACTCCGTCAGTTCAATCTACCGATACATAGCGGATGAACCCTGTAATTACCCCAAGTACTATCTGGGCTATCTGGAGATCATGGAGCTGAAAAAGGATGCCGCATCGCTGTGGGGAAATGCCTATAATGATTACACCTTCCACAGTTTTTATCTGAATGCCGGTCCCTCCGATTTCGCCTCATTGAATGGATTGCTGCGCTCGTTAAAATGACACTTTTGTCGCATATTTAATTCTTCTCTATAGGAGCGTTTTTTATGAAACTATTTATCCCTCTGTTCCTTCACCTGTCCGACATTATCATACCCGCGACTGTCTTCTTCCTTGTCGCTTACGGCCTGATCTCTCACGTCAAAGTCTATGAAAGTTTCCTATGCGGCGCCAAAGACGGTCTGAAAATTGTAGTGGATATCATCCCCACGCTGATCGGGCTGATGGTAGCGGTAGGTATCCTGCGGGCGTCCGGCTTTTTCGAGGTACTGGGCGTCTTCCTCTCCCCCATCACGGAAAAAGCCGGGCTTCCGGCCCAGCTTCTTCCGCTCCTCGTTGTAAAATTATTCTCCTCATCTGCCGCCACCGGACTGGTCCTGGATATCTTCAAAACAAACGGTCCGGACTCCTACGCAGGCACCTTGACCTCCATCCTCATGAGTTGTACCGAAACCGTCTTCTACACCATGAGTGTCTATTTTCTGGCTGCCAAAGTCACCAAAACCCGCTATACCTTATGCGGTGCGCTTCTGGCTACGTTTACCGGCACCGTTGCGAGTGTCGTACTGGCGAATCTGATGCGCTGATCTCATGCGATGCGCTGATCTCATGCGATGCGCTGATCGCATGCTCTCCCATTTGCAATAGACAATCGCCGTAAGCGTACTGACCCCTGTCGCCAGGATCGCCGGAGCTATGATCCCTGCCGGATTACTGCTGCCGTATTGGCTGCGGTAGGCGATCATATTGACAGGGATCAGCTGCAGGGAAGAAATATTCAGGATCAGAAAATTGCACATCTCCTCACTGGCAATGCGTTCTTTTTCCCCTTCACCGCTCTCCCGGTAATTCCCCCGCTCTGTCTCCAGCTGCGCCAACGCTTCCATCGCCTTCAATCCCGCCGGCGTGCAGGCCCAGCCCAGCCCCAGGATATTAGCGATCACATTGGTCGCTATGTACTCTCTTGCCGCATGTCCTTTGGGGATCCGCGGAAACAGCAGATCCAGGAACGGCTCAAGCCCTCTTGTCAGACCGGCGATCAGCCCCGCCTCCTTCGCGATCTCCATAAGCCCCATCCACAACGAAACCACCCCCGCCATGGTGATACAAAGTTCGATCGCCTCTCCCGCGCTCTCCAGCGCAGCATTTGTCACTGCCTCCATACGTCCTGTAAACGCGGCGAACACCACCCCCACCAGGATCATACCTGCCCATATACCATTTAACATAAAGCACCTCTGCCGGATGAATTCCCTATATTTTATGCCTTCGTACCGATTAATTTTCAATAATTTGTATATTTTTTCCTCTCCCGGGCATGCTATTTTCTGTAAAAAAGAATCGCAGGAGGTAAATCATGAGCAACATTTCAGAATTGGATCTGCAAAACATCCGTCATCTTATCGGCGGCTTTGACACCACACACTGCAAGTTATCCGCTTACGCAGAGCAGGCACAGGACAGCCAGATAAAACAATTTTTCTCCAAAGGCGCCAGATCCGCCATGGAAAATAAGCAGCAGCTGATGAAATTTCTGTCCTGACGGGACACAGAACAACCGGGGCCAACGAACCCCCGGACTTCGAACAAATCAAAAAGGAGAATGAAACATGCAGGAAAAAATGATGGTAGCTGATACCCTCGCCGGTATCAACGGCGAACTCACCCGTTATGCCGGTATGATCGCCCAATCCGAAAACAAGGAATTAAAGAGCACTTTAAAACAGATGCGAAACGCCTGTGAACAGTCCCAGGAAGAACTCTACCAGATCGCGAGAGAAAAATCCTATTATGTTCCCGCTGCCAAAGCAACAGACGAAGAAGTTGCCCATGTAAGAAGCCTCTTCACCGAGAGCAGTCTGTAGATCATACGCAAAAGGACGCACAGGAAACCACCTATGCGTCCTTTTTTACTACATAAATATACCCGGCTGTCAGCATGATCGTCATCAGGGTCCAGCTGATGGGTTCCGTCAACGCGATCCCCAGATACTTAAGCCTCGGCACCAAAAACCAAACCGATACAACCTTCATACAAAACTCTAATACAGACGAAGCCAGCGGAACAGCTTTATGTCCCAGCCCCTGCAGCGTACAGCGCAGGATAAAGAGCGGTCCCAGAACCGGAAAAAATACCACGCCTACCCGACAATACATCTCTGCATTTTCTTTGATCAGCGGAATATCCGTGGAGGCGATCCAGGCAACTATCGGACGCGCAAAACAAAAGACAAATCCGATGCTCAAAACAGAGATTCCCGTTACGATACACACCGCTGCACGAACGCCCTGCCTCACACGGTCAAATTTGCCCGCACCGATATTCTGGCTCGTATACGTCGTCATTGTAAAACCATAGGTATAGATGAGCGCCATCAG
>CADBNO010000265.1 GCA_902796105.1 uncultured Lachnospiraceae bacterium
ATCATACAGATATGATAGAATTTAGAAAAATGTGCAAGGACTAGGAAGATGGAACGATCTGGAGATAAATCATGGATCATAGGACAAAGCAAGGGATTGGCGGTATTTACGGCAATCTCTTTTGCGTTATTCTTGATTTTGATGGTCCGATTTTTTCTCCCCTGCCATACTTACGAACAGTCCGGCAGTCATATATTCGAACCGGGTACGGCCGCGGAGAACACAGTTGTATATAGAGGAATTGCGCTGCAGCCCGGGGTATACAGGATCGGGTTGCGGTATGACACAGACACGGATGTGAACGCGTATTGTAATGTACAGGACGGAACAGTATTTTCCGGTGGATTGCTCTCCAACTCCGAGCATGTTTATCGGGCGCTCGGTCAAACGGATTTTACCATATGGCTGTTCGAGGGGACAAAGGATTTAGAGGTCACCGTCACTTACGAGGGAAAGGGCAGTCTGACTACAGGAGATCTGACGATCACAGAGACCAGACAATTGTGGACGATGCTGATGACCGTTTTGGCCGGAATCTGGGCGGCCGGATATGCGATAGCTGTTTTCAAGGTTTATGATAAAAGGAATACAATTGCTGAGGAAACCAGAAATGTGATTTTCTGGTTGGCTGTCATAATCGTGGCGGCTTCGCTCCCGTATCTTAACGGGTATGTATATACCGGTGCGGATCTCACTTATCACCTTCATCGGATAGAAGGCGTTAAAGACGGGTTATTGACCGGGCAGTTTCCGGTCAGGCTGGAACCCCGATGGGTTTATGATCACGGTTATGCCAATGCGGTTTTTTACTGCAATACACTGCTCTATTTACCGGCATTGTTGCGGTTGCTGGGATTTACGGTGAGTACAAGCTACAACCTATACTGTATTGCCCTTAACATAGCAACGGTATGCATTTCTTATTACTGTTTCGGGAGAATGCTGAAGAGCCGAAATATCGGGATTGTCTGCAGCGCGTTGTATACCTTATCCATTTTCCGGATCTATAAACTGGTGGTAACCACTGCAGTGGGAGAGGGAAGTGCATATACCTTTCTTCCGTTGATCCTTTACGGGCTATATCGTGTGTTTACGGAGGATGATAAAGCGGATCGGTATAAAACGGCATGGATATCGTTAGCAATCGGGTTTGCGGGGTTGATGCAGACCCACGTGTTGACCTGTGAGATCACAGCTTTTGTGACATTGGCGTATTGTGTGCTTTATATCCGGAAGATCTTCCGGATAAATACTTTTTGGGAACTGGCCAAAGGCGCCGGGGTATCTGTGCTTTTGAGTCTTTGGTTTCTGGTACCTTTTTTAGATTATTTTCTGACGCAGAATGTTCACATTAAGTTTGTGTCGGCGCGCAGGATCCAAAACAGCGGACTGCTTCCGGCACATTTGCTGTTTCATTTCTGGACGACAGGAGCACATACAGCATCTGATGGTGAGGGTTTATACGATTCACACCCGGTTGGTGTAGGCCTCATTTTGGTGATCGGGTTATGTCTTTTCGGGATACTGTGGTTTCAGGGAGAGTTTCGAGATAAGAAAGAGGATCCGGCTCTGGCATTTATGAAAAAAACGGCATGTATGGGGGCTGTTTTACTGATCATGAGTATGAGCGCTTTTCCCTGGGACAGGATCCAGTCGCTGCATCCGGTTGCCGCATCTCTGGTGAGCAGCCTGCAGTTTCCCAATCGTTTTCTGGGCTGGGGAACCACATGTCTGGTACCTGTTTTGGGGTATGTTATAAGCTGGTGGGAGAAAAAGAAATCCCCTATTGTCAAAGCGGTATGGATCATTGCGATCCTGAGTATAGCTACATCGGGATTGTTTTTGCAGGATCATATCAACGCAGACCAGGATTATTTTGAACTTTACAACAGAGAAGGCATGGGATTCGGTTATATCTCCGGACGTGAGTACCTGATCGAGGGGACAAATGAAGAGTTGCTGACCTTCGCGCTGCCTGAGGCTGGCGAGGGGGTGCAGATCGTGCAGTATACAAAAGCTGCGCTGGGGGCAACATTTACCTGCACGAATGAAACGGCATCCGCGGGATGGGTCAAATTGCCGTTGCTGCTGTATAAAGGTTATCAGGCGGCGGATATCGCTACAGGACAAGGCTTGGAGATCCGGCCCGGCGATAACGGGGAGGTCTGTGTGCAGATCCCGCCCGGATTTAGTGGAGCGGTTCAGGTGAAATTTGTCAGTCCGCTTTACTGGCGTATTGCAGAAGCCATAACCATGGTGACCGTGATCTTTCTGGTCGGTTACGGGTGGAAATGCGGGAGGAAGAAAAAATGGAGGCAGTGAATCGAAAGGGAATTTTTTTACTGCTTCTGATAGAGGCAGTGTGGATCATTCTGTTATTGCCGGGCTGTTTCAGAAGGCCGGAGATACTGGATCATAACCCGGGAGATAAAACGGAGCTGGCTCCGGGAGTCTATGAGATCCGGATCGAAAATCATCTGGAGAATGGACAGAGCGCAACAGTGGAACTGAAGAGCGATGAGGCTTTTTACCGTGCATTACGGACCAATGCAGTCACGATCGGTCCGGAGGATGGAACAGTTGCTATTTCTGCCTGGGTGATACAAAAAACGACAGATGCGTATATACAATGCGACATATCCGGCAGCTCCGGAGAGGGAAGCGGAACGGTGCGCGTGGAATTGTATCGGACGGCAAAGGGAAAACGGATCTTACTTGCCCTGTCATTGCTATGCGCGGCATTGCTCGACGGTATACTGGTATTCCGCAGAGGGATCCTGGACGGAAGGATCACCAAAAAGGAACAAATTGTGTTTTGGACATTACTGGCAGGTATTTTGACTGCGTACTTTCCGTATTTGACTGATTATCTTACCTTGAATGGAAACACGACTTTTTATCTGGCAAGAATTGTG
>CADBNO010000266.1 GCA_902796105.1 uncultured Lachnospiraceae bacterium
CAGAACGACAGAGATAGCGGCAGACACATATCGGGTAATGGCGGAGGCGTTGGAGCTTGGCTCCCGGACAGGCGGTGCACTGGATATTACTTTGTATCCGGTGCTGAAAGCATGGGGGTTCACGGCGGGAGAGTACCGGATCCCGGAGAGAGAAGAGCTTGAGAAGCTGCTGTCCCGGGTGGATTACCGCGAGGTCAGGCTGCAGGAGGAAGCAGGGGCTTATTATGCGATCGTGCCGGAAGGAGTGGAAGTTGATCTGGGCGCGGTGGCAAAGGGATATACGGGCGATGTATTGATCGATATTCTGCGCAGGCAGGGCGTGACATCTGCGATATTGGATCTGGGCGGCAACGTGCAGACTCTGGGGAGGAGACCGGACGGGACGCTCTGGCGTGTGGCGGTGCGGGATCCTTTTGACAGGTCGCAGATAGCGGGTGTGCTGGACATCGAGGATAAATGTGTTATCACCTCCGGAGGATATGAGCGCTATTTTACCGGGGAGGACGGGCAGATCTACTGGCATATACTGGATCCGGCAACCGGGGAACCGGCGCGGAACGGTCTCTTATCGGTTACAATCGTGGGAGAGCACGGTGTCCGGTGTGACGCATATTCTACGGCTCTTTTTGTCATGGGAAGGGAAAGAGCGGTCGATTTCTGGCGGCAGCAGGGCGATTTTGAGATGATCCTGGTGTGCGAAGACGGTGAAATGGTTCTGACGGAAGGACTCAGGGATCGGTTTACGTGCGCGGATGGTTGGGAAGGACACATTACTTATGTGGACCGGGACAATGCCGATTGACCAAAGTGTTTTTTGAAAAATATGTGAAATCGCTTTTCATTTCGGGAAAAATGCGTTAAAATATAGAGCATCGTGAAGGTACAGTCAGGAATACGGTTTCAGGAAGGAGATAGTTGTAAAATGTCCGGTAAAAATAACGGAAATGCGAAAAACGGCAATCAGGCATCAAGGGAAGACAGGGAAAGAGTTATCACAAAATATGATCTGAAAGTAGAGCGCAGGAAGATTGCGAAGGAGCAGGAGAAAAAGGACAAGAGAAGAACGACTGCGATCGTGGCGGTTATCGTGGTCGCCATCCTGGCATGGATCGCATCCTATCCGGTTCTTCATTATATTCACAGGACGGAGAGCTGGGTCAAGGTGAACGGGGACGATGTGACCAGAGAAGAGTTTGATTATTATTACAATAATTCCGTGAACAACTTCTTAGGTACTTACGGAGCATATGCTTCCTATTTTGGTCTGGATGCAAATGCTGATTTTGCAGAGCAGAGTTATTCGGACACACTCACCTGGAAGGATTATTTTGAGCAGATGGCTGTGGACAGTATCAAGACCTATAAGGGCATTCAGGCTGATGCGGCGGCGGCAGGCTTTGTGCATGATACAGCTTCCGAAGTGCAGGAGTTTAAGAGTGCATTGAAGAATAATGCCAAGGAGATGGGGGTATCCACGCGGGAATATCTCAAGGCGCGCTATGGTGAATATGCTACTTTGAACGATATTACGAAATATGTGGCAAACAATGCCTATATCGCTGCCTATATGGAGCAGAAAAACGAGGAATTTAAGCCTTCTGACGAACAGATCCAGGAATATTACAGCGAGAACAAGGCAAGTTATGATTGTGTAGATTATTACTATCAGGCGTTTAACGCAGCGATCACCGCAGAGGATCCGACAGAGGAACAGATCAAAGCCGCTATGGAGCAGGCGTCTGCCGATGCAAATGCTGCTTTGGCTACGATCACGCAGACCGGAAATCTTATGGTAAATGAGAGCCAGAGTCAGATTTCTTATCATTATGCAGACTGGTTATTCGATGAGAGCAGGAAGGCCGGAGATCAGACGGTGATCGAGGATACAGACGGCAATGCCTATTACGTGCTCAGTTTTGTAAAGCGCTATTTGAATGAGGAGCCTACCGCAAATGCTTATGTGATCATCACGGAAGATAACAACGGTCAGGATATCCTGGATGAGTGGAACGCAGGCGAAGCTTCTGTGGAGCGGTTCCAGGAGTTGGTCAAGAAGTATGACACTACCGGCGCGACAGATGGTTATTATGAAAATACCGTACCGGGCAGCATGGAAGGAGAGGTAGAGGAGTGGCTTTCTGATCCGGCGCGTCAGAACGGGGACGTAGCGTTGATCACACCGGAAAACGCAGAGGTAAGTTATGTGATGTATTATGCAGGAGCCGGAGAGCCGGCCTGGAAGGCAAGCATCATCAATACATTGAGCAGTCAGAAGGCAAACGAATATAGTGAGCAGGTTGCAGAGGATATCACCGTTGAGGATGCAAAGGGACATCTGAACTATCTGAAGGCTGAGGCGGAGAATGCCGGGCAGACGGAAGAAGTTCAGGAAAGCGGAGAGACAGAAGCAACCGGGGAAACCGGAACAACCGGAGAGACAGAGACAACCGGGGAGACCGGTGCAGGCGAGCAGACCGGGCAGGAAAATTGATCTCTGCGGGCTTTGCGCCAGGGTGACATGCAAAAAACAGGCAAAAAAAGACCACCGATGCAAACCGGTGGTCTTTCTTACTTTCTTGTTTTGCGGAATTGTGGTATGATAAAAAAAACCGTGGAGAACAAAGAATGAGTGAAAAAGTATTGGTATTGGATATAGACGGCACATTGACCAACTCGCAGAAGGAGATATCACCCGTGACCAGGCGGGCGATCCGGGAGACTTTGAAGCGCGGACATAAGGTGATCCTGGCTTCCGGCAGGCCTACTCCGGGGATGTATCGCTATGAGAAGGAGCTGGAGCTGGAGAAATACGGCGGCTATCTTCTTTCTTTTAACGGAGGGAGGATCATAGAATGCCGGACCGGTGAAGTGGTCTATCAGCGTACTTTGCCGGGCGGGATCATTCCGGGGTTGTACCGGTTTGCCAAAGATCATCAGTGCGGGCTGGTCACTTATTTCGGAGACCATATCATTTCCGCTTTTGCGCCGGACGAATATGTGGAGCTGGAATCCCGCATTAACGGGATGGAAGTGCGGGTAGTGGAGAATTTCAAGGATTTTGTGGATTTTGAGATCAATAAATGCCTGCTGACTGCACCGTCCGAACTGGCAGAGCGATACACGAGGGAGCTGGCGGAGCGCTATGGGGATATCCTCAGTGTGTATCGTTCGGAGCCGTTTTTCATTGAGATCATGCCGAAAAATGTGGATAAAGCGGCTTCTCTGGACCGCATGCTGGAGACGGTAGGTCTGACCAGGGAAGATGCAATCTGCTGCGGGGACGGGTTTAATGATATTTCCATGATCCGTTATGCCGGTGTGGGTGTTGCCATGGGAAATGCAAGACCTGAGGTGAAGGAGGCGGCAGACTACATCACCGATACCAATGACCGGGACGGATTGGTGGAAGTGATGGAGAAGTTTATCTGGCAGAAGGATCTGCGTGCGGAGGACGTGCGGATCGCAATACCGCCCAAGGCACAGACGATCATCGATACGATCACGGCAGCAGGACATGAGGCGTATGTCGTCGGCGGCTGTGTGCGGGATTCCATTCTGGGCAGGGAGCCCGAGGATTGGGATATCACCACATCTGCGAAACCGGAGGAAGTGAAAGCTCTGTTTTCCCGGACGATCGATACGGGGATCCAGCATGGCACGGTAACGGTTATGCTGGATAAGGAAGGCTTTGAGGTCACGACCTACCGGATCGACGGAAAATATGAAGACAACAGGCATCCCAAAGAAGTCACCTTTACGCCGAATCTGCAGGAAGACCTGCGGAGAAGAGATTTCACGATCAATGCCATGGCCTATAATGAGAAGACCGGTCTAGTGGATCTGTATGGCGGACTGGCGGATATGGAGCGGAAGCTGATCCGTTGTGTGGGGGATGCGAAGGAGCGGTTTACCGAGGATGCTCTGCGCATCATGCGGGCCATCCGGTTCTCCGCCCAGCTGGGGTATACG
>CADBNO010000267.1 GCA_902796105.1 uncultured Lachnospiraceae bacterium
ATCCCCAGGATCAGAAATGCGGTAGAGATCACAAAAACTTTAAGCTCGTGTCCGGTCAGCGTAACAAACGGCGTTGCATATAGTATCAACACCAAAGCAGACACCGGTATGACAGCGGAAAAAGACTCTTTGATCTTATCTGCCAGAACGGTTCGCAATCTTTTGGGTTTCTGATTCAATTTTCTTCCCCCTTATATAAATTGATCTAAAAGGACATCGCAGCATTTTTGCCGGCCAGATATCCGCTGCACCATGCCCAATGCAGGTTATAGCCACCGCATCTGCCGTCCACATCCAACAGTTCTCCGGCGAAATAAAGGCCGGGAACGAGTTTTGATTCCATAGTGGTGTCAATCTGCGCCGTATCGACGCCGCCGGCACAGACCTGAGCCTGATCGAAAGAATTGCTCCCTGTCACATGCACCCGAAAGTCTTTACACATGGCAAAAACCAGCTTCAGTCTCTCTCTGTCGGCCTCATTCAACCTTGTCTCACGCTTCAAGCCGGCAAGCTTTATAAAGAGATACATCAGTTTCTTGTTAAGGATGCCCGTGAAAAATGCTTCCACTGTCGGCATCGACAAATTTTTCTCCTTCGAAAGTGCCTCCGTCAGGCGCCTCTCCCACAAAACATCAGCATCCTCTTTCGCAAGCTCCGGCAGAAAATCGATGGAAATCTCCACCGATGCATCTTCCGTGTGTTTCGTATTCTGCAATATGTAATTTACCTTACGGCTCAGCTGAAACACAGGGATACCGGAAATTCCGTAATCCGTCAATTGAAGCTCCCCATATTCCCGGATGGTCTGTCCATTCCCCGTTCCGCCATTCCTGCCACTCTTTATATCCTTTGGCGTTTCCGGGCGCACCGTCAGCAGGACTTCCGCCCGCACACCGGCAATCTCCCTGAAAAATGTTTCTCTGCACCGCAGCTGTACCAGAGCCGGCACGACCGGAACCACACGATGTCCCAGCTTCTGCGCCAATACATATCCACTGCCATCCGACCCGGTTTTAGGTGCCGCCTTGCTGCCGCAGGCCAGAATTATCCGGTCAAAAGAGAATCGCCTGCCCTGCTCGGTCAGCACTTCAAAGCACGGGACTGTTCCGGCATTTCCCCCACGCCCGCGGATCGCCTTTATTTCTGTTATTTTGCATTGTGTGATCACATTTACCCGGTTTTTCTCAAGACCTTGTCTCAGTACATCCACCACAACGGCGGCCTGCTCTGCAAGCGGATAAAGATATCCGTTTTTCTCTTTTAACCACAAACCTTGCTTTTGAAAAAAAGCTTCTGTCTCTGCCGTTCCGAATTGTGCCAACAGTTGTCCGATCCATTCTTCGGACGCACCGTTATAATCCGCTTTGCTTAATGTTTTATTCCCCAGATTACACTTGCCGTTGCCTGTGGACAGGATTTTTTTTCCCACACGCTCCCCACTCTCCAATAATGTGACTTCTGCCCCGGCTTCGGCAGCCGTTATAGCCGCAACCATCCCTGACGCGCCGCCGCCGATCACACCAATTTTTCGCTGTTTCATCTTTTTTCTCACTTTAACCAATCATCTTTTATCCCGGATCAGCTGGAATAATTCTCTAAAAAACCATACAGCTCTTCCTCACTCTTCACCGGCATCATCTGTATGATCTGCATCTGAACATCCTCCGGCAGATCCTCCAGCCGGATTCCCGTATCCAGATATATCGTCTTGCGATCCTCCAGATATACCACGACCTCATTATCCTTTACTGCCAGATATAAAATTTCATCCGGTCCGATATACTGATAGCTCTTGCGCACAACAACGCGCTTTCTGGCAAAGGAGACCACTTCTGCCTGCACAAAGCCTCTCTCCAATTCCGAAAGCGGCGGATAATCAGAATAATTATGCACAGAAGCTTCGAATCGCTCCCGATCCATACCGATATACTTTCCGGGTAACTGCCAGACGGTCTCCACCTCCGTCCCCCGTAGCAGATCCGCCTCTCTGAGTACATATTCTGTATCCGCAGATAGTGTTTCCTCCTTTACGGAAACTGGCGTGATCGCCTCTTCGGTCACACTTGATCCGGTCACACCAGGCGCCCGGTTCTCCGAAACCGTCATCTCAAAAACAGGTGCCGTTGTTTCCGGTTCCGATACCGAAGCATCCTCAACTTCCGCCACGGATCCTTTCGCTGCGGCATTCCTCTGTACGGATATCTGCACACTCTCTCCCGGATAAAAATAGTGCTCTGTTTTTACACCGCTCACAAATCCCAACAGAAACATCGCAATTGATAACAGAAAGAATAAGCTGACACTTTTCAAGATTTTCATCTTCCCCTGCATACTCCTTATCTTTTGGGATAAAGTATCAACTTATTCAACCCGGTTTATACAAAAATTCTAATAGATACGGAATGTCTGTCCTATCGCGCGCAAAAATTTACCGCCCGGAATATAGTTTAATTCCTGTTCCTTGAAATCTCTGACCGCTACGAGAACCGTGATCTGAAGCCCAAAGCCGAGAACCAGACTTAATACAACCGCCAGTACACTTCCCAAATGCGGGGCAAGCAGCCTGCCGAAGCCCCATAAAAGCAAACCGGTCACACACACTGTTCCCAAAGGTATGGCAATCTCCCTCACCAGATCAATGCTAACCCGGAGTTGTCTGAACAGGATAACCCCATTTACCGAAGCATAGATCACCACAGCTATGACTTCACCGCAGATCAATGCAAGGATCCCTGCTCCATTGCGCAGCAGGACAATGGTCAGCACCAGAAAAACAGCGCTCTTCAAAGCGGCGGTGCCTACCACAAGATATCGTTTGTTGGAAAACAGCAGACATTCCGAAAAGTACCATCCCAGGATCAGTCCGGGGATCAGAAGCGATCCGGTCTGGAACAGCTTAACAGCAAGCTCATGATTCACAGCACCTGACAGCTCTGCGACCGGTGAAGCCATAACCGCAAGATACATCGCAAAAAACAATCCATAGACAAAAGCAAAATGAAACCCGCCGTCAAATTGATTTTTGGCAATTTTCTGTTCATCCTTGCGAACCAC
>CADBNO010000268.1 GCA_902796105.1 uncultured Lachnospiraceae bacterium
AAATGAGCTGACGGGAAATGAGCTGTGGACAGCCTTGGCAGGGAATGATAAAATAAAACATGCAGAGGACAAACAAGTGTCTGTGAAGCAGCGAACTTTCGAGTCTTTGATAAAAAAAGACAAACTGTGATGGGAGGTCTGATAAATGGATTCAGCAAAAAAGAGAGGAAATGCTAGTATCATGTGCATGTCAATGGCCTTGATCTTTTTGCCCAGGCTGTTGAAGGCTTTATTGATGCGGGCAAAGGGCACCGGATTGGCGTCATGGCAGGTTACCTGCTGCAGTTTTGCCGGATATCTGGTGGCGGCGGTCCTGGTATATTTGGCAGTGTGTGGGCAAAAGGAAAAGAAATCATCCCTTGCCCATATGGGTAAGACGATCCTTGTAGGAGGTTTCTGGATGCTGGCAGCCTATATGCTGACCAATTTTCTGTCCGGACTGCCGTTTTTTACGGCATGGGAACAGTCCCATAGTAATCCGGTTGTGGGGAATCTTCCCGGGGTGATCGCGATATTGATCCAGGGCATTTGTCTGGGGATCTTTCTGATGCTGTTTTTGGTCCAGGCGGCAGACCTGCCGGAACAGATGTCTTTTGGTAAGAAGTTTTTGATCAGCTTAAAAAATGTAATTCCCGTCATTGTGTTTGCGGTGGATTATTTTGTTGTCCGAATCGTATATGGTATCTTATTGTCATTGTTTATACAGGGATTCGGAAAGAATGTGTCGGTGATCTCTTATCTGTCGAAGGTGCTGATTTTGGCGTTTCTGGTATCGCTGGCTGTCAGTCCGGTCATTTTGTGGATGCTCCGGAAGGCAGAGCAGACGGTTGTGGGCGCGGCAGAGACAGCGGTGAAGGGTGCGGCAGAGGTATCAGAGAAGAGGGCTGAAGAGAAAGCACCAGAAGTAGCAGGAGGAGTTGCTGCAGGAACTGCGGCCGAACCGCAGCGGGCGGTAAAGACAAATGCAGCCGGTACAGTTGCCATTGCAGTGATCCCGCTGGTGGTCATGGTAGTCGTTGCGGTGGCCGATAAAGTTACGGCGCCGAGTCAGGCAGAATATGCGTTGGGCAGCATTATTGCATATGTGCAGTCAGCTGAGGAACGCCAGAGTTATGACGACTATGTGGGGGTGGCGCGTGATCTGGAGCAGATGGATGTGACCATCAGCGCATGGAAGAATTATTTCAGCGAGAATACCAATACCCTTCGGGATCTTTCGAATGCAAATCCGGATAATTATCAGATACTTTTACTGCATGTGAACGCGCAGTTGGAGAAAGAGGGGACGGTTGCAGACGCTTCGCTGAAGCAGAGGCTTGAGCAGGTGTTATTGCAGGATCCGGACAATGCAGTATGGCATTTTATGTATTTGGATTATGCTTCCCGCGCGAAAAAGCAAAGTGAGAGTAACGATGCCCAGGCGGAAGACAAAGATAAAGATTTTAAGGCGGATCTGATATCGAGATTGATCGCCGCTGATATTTATACGAACACGGCTATGCAGCCGTCCGCGATATCCGCAAAGGACAAGGAGTGGCTGTTGGAGCATCTGAGTGAGGAAAGGCTGGAGGTGGTCCGCGAAAACTTCCTGGTGTCTTTGATGCGCAACGACTTGCTGAATGCCGGCGGCAGCTACAAAAATCTGATAGATGACTGGTTCAAGATTGCGAAGGAACATCCGGATAATTTCGGCATACAGAAGTTTGTGCTGGACGGCGTGAGAGTGTACCGGGTGAGCGAGCTTTATGATGCACAATTTATTGAGCAGGACAGGATCAAACCGGATATCTGGGCTTGTGTGCAGCGGTATGACAAGGCTTTTGTGGAAGGAGTAGCCAGGCGGGAAGATCTTTCTGAGGATGAGCGGAATGGCTGCCTGATCGACGAGAAGTATGAGATGGCTTCCTTGCTGTACGACTGTGAAATGTTGGAGGAGACGCAGACTTTCCTGACGGAGGCGGTCGCACAGGTGGATTCCGAGATCTTGTCTGATTTCCTGATGGTGGTGGCTTTGTACAATAAAGATTATGTAGCGGTACAGCCTATCCTGGAGGAGAATATCACGAATTATCCGGAGAATTCCTTGTTTGTCTCTATGGCGGCGATCATGAATTACCGCCAGGGGAATGTGGATCAGGCATTGGAATATACGGTGAAGCTGGCGGAGCTGGCGGCAAGCCCTGAGTCGGATGCAGCGTCCGGCGCGGAACTGCTGGCGATGGTGGACACCTTTGTATGCGATGACCATTCCATGGCGACGGGAAACAGGGGAAAAGCAAACAGTTTTGGCAGCTTTTCGGAAGAACAGATGGCGGTTGTACAGAGATCGGAGCTTTTGACTGCGCTTCTGGAGTGCGAGAATTATTATCGTTTATGGATATATCAGGGACAACATGCCGGCGTGGACAGATACAGTGAGGTAGAGGAGCGGTTGGAAAAAATTGTGGAGAAGTATCCGGATGTGAGCGCCACCTATTATCTACTGGGGAATCTGTATGGAAACTATAGCGACAGCGGTGTAAAATCTTCCGGCTGTATGGATCTGGAACGGGCGGAGGAACTGTATCGCAAGTGTCTGGAAATCGATGAGGAGCAGCCCGCGGTCTGGTATGCACTGGCCTGTCTGTACGATCATACGGAACGGTATGAGGAGTCCTACGAGTGTGTGAAGGAAGCGGTGGACAGACTCAATGCCGGAGTATATACGGGGTACGGAGGGGAATATCACGGATACGGTATCAAGGAGCATGCATTATTACTGATGCACAAATTGGAGAGGGAGCTGAAGAAGAACTAGGCGGAGAGGAGAGGAAAAATGCTGATATTATCATGTTTGATGCTACTGTTGGCGCTTGCGGGTATTTTTCTGTTTCAGGGAAATGTGATCCTGGGCATCGGGATGGCGGTCTTTGCTGTGGCGATCCTTGTGGTACGGCTGGCATTGCGAGGTAAGATTCCGGCAAAGCTCATGCCAGTGATCTATGTGGTGTGCATCCTGGGCTATGTGCTCTGTGGTTCTTTCTCCAGAGAGAAAGCGGAGGGAAATACACTTTCCGGGTATGAGAAACAGGTGGAGGACACCCGCAGGGAGGTCACAAAGCTGCTGGAACAGGGGAAGACGGAGAAGGCGGATGCTGCCATTCAGGAGTTGCAGGAGACCTATGGCAAAACAGATGAGGTGCAGATCCTGAAAGCAGAGGCTGCCGTGAAAAAGAAGGAGTATGGTTCTGCCCGGAGCGAGATCGAAGTTATGGCGGATAAGGAGTCTGCGGACTACTATCTGCGCATGGCAGAAGCCTACGGTGCAGAGGCCGAGCAGACAGAGGATAACCGGAGCCTGGTCGAGAAAGAAGCAGAGGTTTTGCTGCAGGGAGCAAAGAAAAATCCGGATCATTTTATACTGAATTACAAGGCCGGGTGCACACAGGCCCGGATCGGAAATTTCGGAAATGCGGAATATTTCCTGCTGCAGGCGCTCTATACGGGCAGCGCGGATGAGCCGTATACTCCGTTCTGGCTGGCCTGTGTATATGATGACATGGGAGACACGGATATGGCTTATGCGATGATGAGGATCGCGGAGGAGAGGGGAGCGTTTCAACTGGAGGAATGCAAGGAAGATCCCATTATCCCGTGGTATCAGGACTTGAAAAAACAGGTAGAGGAGGCGGGAAACTAAATGAGATATCACAGATTTAAGGTATACATGATAACTGCTTTCCTGGCTGCAGGCGTGGTGATGGGGACGGATTCCCTGACTGCTTCCGCGGAGACGGCAAGAGATTACGGGATGGCGGCAGGAATTTACAATAGCGGAAATTCCGCTCCATCCAATACGTACTCCAATGTGCCGCCCCCAACCAAATCAGAGATTTTTGGCGCTATATGGGAAGGACTTAAAACATTGGGTAATCTGGGAAACGGTGATGCCAGCGGAAGAGGGATCATCACAGGCAGTGGAGGCGACCCTAATAACAATGTGCGCCGATACACGGAGCAGCCGAATTATAGCAGTCCCACGGCGCAGGCGGTCAGAAATGCCACGCATGCCACAAATATGATCGCAAATAATACGTCTATCACCGGAAATGACGCTGTGGATGCGGTCATCGGGCAGATAACGGAGAAGGCTTCTTATGAGACAGATAAGGCTCAAAATGTACAGGCGGTGAATGCCTATACCAACAAGAATCCGGAATCCACAGCTGTGACGGACAGAGCCCTGCGATGGGCAGCGGCGGACGCGTTGATTGACGAGGGGCATGATAAGGAAGAAGTGGATGCCTTCATCCATGGTGGAGAGCAGGAACTGCAAAAGGTCATGGAGCGGAAGAGCGCAAAGGAACAGGAGGCCGAATCCAGATACCAGACATGGAAGACACTGGCAAGATTTGCCAGAGAGCGGGATGCGCGGGAGAAGGGAAACACCGAGCTGGCCGATGCGATCGCTCAGGGTAAGGAGAGAGAGTATTACGCGAAAATACGTAATGCGGGCAAGGACGCCAGCTCATCCAATACCAATGCGGCAAAGGGCAACGGCGTAGAGAAACCGAATATCTATCTGTATCCCGCGGAGGAGACAGCGGTTGCTGTGAACTTTGGGGAGCCGGATAAGCTGACCAGAACGATCCCGGCGTATCAGACCGGGTGGGAGGTGCTGGCAGAGCCGGATGGCACCCTGACTGTTCCTGATGCGCAGGATCCTGCAGGCACGGAAAAATATGGTTTTTTGTTCTATGAAAGCATTGCGGAAGGCTTTTATTTCCAGAGAAGAGAAGGCTTTATTGTGCCTGCGGATTCCAGAGAAAGTGTATTTCGGGAGATCCTTTCGCAGTACGGGTTGAATGAAACAGAAATATATGATTTTGTGGAGTACTGGAGTGAGAGACTTGAGGAAGGTGTGGATTATATTATGTATCCCCAGTTGAATGAGACGGTGGATGCCGTGATGCCCATGGAGATCACACCGGCGCCGGATTCTGTGCTGCGTCTGTGGTTTGTATTTGATGAGGATACATCGCGGGAGATTGCCGCGCCGACAGTGGATGCGTTCGCAAGGAATGGCTTCAGCGTAGTCGAGTGGGGCGGAACCTTGTGGTAAAAATGTTAGATCTAACGGATTTTTAGGAATCAAAAGAGGATGTGGCATGGAGTATAAGTCTGTGTCACATCCTCTTTGATTTGGAATCTTCAATTTAATAACATGCGATATTTTATATCTTATCACACCTTCGGCAGCTGTGCGATGGATTTCTGCAGATCCTCATCCGTGGGGATGTAATCGCTCATTTCGCCGTCGTTGAATTTCTGGTAAGCCACCATATCGAAGTAGCCGGTGCCGGTGAGCCCGAAGACAATGTTCTTCTCCTCGCCGGTCTCTTTGCATTTCAGTGCCTCATCGATGGCGACGCGGATCGCGTGGCTGGATTCGGGCGCGGGCAGGATGCCTTCCACTCTCGCGAAAGTGGTGGCTGCCTCGAAGACCTTGGTCTGCTCCACACTTCTTGCCTTCAGCAGTCCCTGGTCGTAAAGCTCGGAAACCACACTGCTCATGCCGTGATAGCGCAGACCTCCGGCATGGTTGGCGGAAGGGATGAAGCCGCTGCCTAAGGTGTACATCTTGGCGAGCGGGCATACTTTACCGGTGTCGCAGAAATCATAAGCGTAAACTCCCCTGGTCAGGCTCGGGCAGGAGGCAGGCTCTACGGCAATGATCTCATACTGATTCTCGCCGCGCAGCATTTCGCCTGCAAACGGGGAGATCAGACCGCCCAGATTGGAACCGCCGCCGGCGCAGCCGATGATCATGTCGGCCTTGATGCCGTATTTGTCCAAAGCGGCTTTGGTTTCCAGACCGATCACAGATTGATGGAGCAGTACCTGAGAGAGCACGGAGCCCAGCACATAACGGTAGCCTTCCTGAGACACGGCGGCCTCCACTGCCTCAGAGATCGCGCAGCCCAGACTTCCGGTGGTGCCGGGAAATTCCGCGTTGATCTTTCGCCCAACCTCAGTGCTCATGGAGGGGGACGGAGTTACCTGTGCGCCGTAGGTGCGCATTACTTCGCGGCGGAAAGGCTTCTGCTCGTAGGAAACCTTTACCATGTAGACCTGGCAGTCCAGGTCAAAGTAGGAACATGCCATGGAGAGGGCGGTGCCCCACTGT
>CADBNO010000269.1 GCA_902796105.1 uncultured Lachnospiraceae bacterium
AAATGCAGATGCAGATCATGCCCAATCGTATGGACAGAGGGTTTTATCAATATCAGGAAGAGTTCGAGCAGAAAGCCCTGGATGTTCTGCGCTCCGGTTGGTATGTGCTGGGCAGGGAAGTGGAGGCCTTTGAGCAGGAATTTGCCGCTTATACCGGTGCCAGGTATTGCGTGGGGTTGGGAAATGGTCTGGACGCATTGTGGCTGGCATTCCGGATCCTGGGGATCGGCGCAGGGGATGAGGTGATCGTGCAGGCGAACACTTATATTGCCAGTGTCATGGGGATCACGATCAATGGCGCGACGCCGGTTTTTGCGGAGCCGGATGAATTTTTTAATCTGGATGCGGATGGCATCGAGGAGAAGATCACTGACAGGACGAAGGCAATCCTGGTAGTGCATCTGTACGGACAGGCGTCCAATATGCAAAAGATAACGGAGCTCTGTCAAAAACATAACCTCAGGCTGGTGGAGGATTGCGCCCAGTCTCACGGAGCCCGTTTTCAGGGACAGATGACAGGGACATTCGGAGACATTGGATGCTTTTCTTTTTATCCGTCCAAAAATCTTGGTGGATTCGGGGATGGAGGTGCCATAGTGACCGATGACCCGAAAATAGCGGCAGATATGAAAATGTACCGCAATTACGGTAGTGAAAAGCGGTATTACAATAAAGTGGTGGGAGCAAACTCCCGATTGGATGAACTGCAGGCCGGACTTCTCCGGGTGAGACTTTCCCATCTGGAGGCGCTGACTGAGGAGCGCAGACGGATCGCGGAGCGTTATACCACAGAGATCCGCAACGATAGGCTGCTCCTGCCGAAGGTGAGAGAGCAGGCTGACAGTGTCTGGCATCAGTATGTGGTCCGATGTGAGGAGAGGGACAGGCTGATCGATCACCTGAAAGAACGTGAGATCGGAACGATCATTCATTATCCGATCCCGCCGCATCTGTCAGAGGCCTATGGTTATCTGGGGCATCGGGCGGGAGACTATCCGATCACAGAGCATTATGCGGATACAGTGTTGTCCATACCGATGTATAACGGGATGACAGATGAGGAACAGAGTATTGTGATCGATGCCCTAAACCGATTTGCCTAAGCCACGGCGGTCTGCGGATCGGGATAAAGACGGAGACAGGAAAAAGGGGCAGAGGGCAAGAAAGTCCCCGGCAGAAACAAGAAAACAGGAATATAGATCAGGAATATAGATTATGAAATTAGATGAACAGTACAAATTGATTTATTTTAAGGATCTGGGTGACGAGAGAGGAAATCTGGTGGTGATCGAGGGAGAGGGCATGGATATTCCCTTCGACATCAAGAGAGTGTTCTATATCTACGGCTCAGACGATACCGTGGTGCGGGGACAGCACGCCAACAGAGAGACGGAATTTCTGCTGGTCAATGTGGGCGGCAGCAGTAAAGTGAAAGTGGACAACGGCACGGAGACTGCGGTGATCGAGCTGAATAAGCCGGGCATGGGACTGTATCTGTCGCCTATGGTGTGGAAGGATATGTATGATTTTTCGGCGGACTCCATTCTTTTGGTGCTCTGCAGCCGGCATTACGACGGAACGGAGTACATCAGGGATTATGAAGAGTATTTACGAGAGGTCGGGAAAGAGGTTTGATCCATGAGTAAGATTTCTATTGTGATCCCGGTGTATTACAACGAAGATACACTGATGGATCTGTATCAGGATATGAAAGAGAAGATTCTCGGTCAGATCGGACCGTATGAATTGGTGTTTGTTGATGACGGTTCGGGAGATGATTCCTGGAAGATCATGAACGAGATCAAGGATATGGATGAGAATGTGCGTCTGGTGAAGCTGTCCCGGAATTTTGGGGAGCATGCCGCACTTCTGGCGGGCTTAAGTGTCTGCACAGGAGATTGTGCGGTGACCAAGCAGGCGGATCTGCAGGAGGATTCCACGCTGATCCTGGAAATGTATGAGAGCTGGAAAAAGGGCAATAAGGTGGTTCTGGCAGTCAGACGTTCCCGGGACGAGAATGCGGTCAAGGTCTTTTTTGCCAATATGTATTACGCTATGGTGCGGAAATTTGTGAATAAGAATATGCCTGTGGGCGGCTGTGACTGTTACCTGGTAGACAGACAGGTGATCGAGGTACTGGAGCGTCTGGAGGAGAAAAACTCCAGCCTTACCTTGCAGGTACTGTGGGTCGGGTTTAAAACAGACATGGTATATTTCGACAGAAAGGACAGAGAGAAGGGGAAATCACGCTGGACATTTGCCAAAAAATTTAAGCTGGTAATGGATTCCATGATGAGCTTTTCCTATGTGCCGATACGGTTTATGACTTACATTGGCGTGGTGTTCGATCTGTTTGCCATGATCCTCATGATCAGTGTTTTGGCGGAATATTTCACCAAAGGCGTTCCCATTTTAGGGTGGGCGTCTCTTATGTGTGTGATCCTGCTTTCAGCCGGATTGATCCTGTCCATGCTTGGCGTACTGGGAGAGTATGTGTGGCGCACGCTGGATGCATCCAGAGCGAGACCGCCGTTCATCATTGATGAAGTGAGGAAACCGGCCCGGGAGGGACAGGCGGAGCGGACAGAAACGTGATGTGGGACTGTGGAGATTGAAAATATGGGATTACAGGATAGATCAAAATGGTTAAAAACAGGGAAAACACTGTTGATCCTGGCGAGCATTCTGGCGACGATCAAGCTTATTTTTGTGGATTATACGCTGGATGAAGAATATCAGATCGTGATGGCGTACCGCAATTTGTCCGGGGATACTTTGTTCGGAACCATGTGGGAGCCGCATCAGACGTCGGCATTTGCCTGCGTCCTGCTGATGCGGCTGTTTCAGATCATAACGGGGGGCACCACTGGAGTGGTGCTCTTTTTGCGGGTCGTTACTACCGGTATACAGCTGGGGCTGGCGGTTTGGTTTGCCCGGACGCTTGGCAGATGGCTGGAGAAGGAGTATGCATTCCTTTTCGGCTGTTGTTATTTTAATATGGTTCCCAAGGTGATCCAGATCCCGGAATTTTCCAATCTGCAGCTCTGGTTTTGGACAGTGACGGTGTTGGCGCTCATACGGGCTTATGACTGGCCGGGGGACAAAGCTGCGCATGCCGGGACAGGCGCGGCAAGGACAGGGTGGCTTGTGCTTGCCGGGGCAGGTATGGCAGCGGAGGTACTGGCTTATCCGTCTTCTTTGATCCTTTTCCCTTTTTTCCTCTATGTTATCCTTCGCAAGGCGGAAAAGTCTAAATGGGTCGATGCGTTGAGCTTTGCGGGAACCTGTGTCGTCTGTGCGGGACTTTGGCTGGCAAAGATAATGACCAGAGTGTCCTGGAGTGAGTTTGTACGAAATGTCAGATATATCCTGGATTTTGATCTTACCCATGATGTGTCGCCGACAGCCGGATATCGGGTGATGACGATCGGGGAGGGGATGCTGTCTCTGGTGTGGCCGCTTCTGGCTGCTGGCTTGCTGGGAGGTATAATGTGGCTGGTCTGTCACAACATACACAAAACCGAAGAAAATCACCGGGATAAGACAGACAGAGCGATCCTGGCGGTGTGTCTGATCGTGGCGGCGGAGCTGGTGCAGATATTCTATTGGATGATCCTCCAAAAAGGCTATGAAGAACCGCAGATCTGTCTGCTGATGCTCTATATCGGTGCGGCGATCGTAAGACGTCAGGCAGATGAGCGTGGGGCGGTGTTCAAGCCGGCTGTCCGTAGCGGTCTGCTGACGATCCTGGCTGTGATCTACATGAGTGATCTGGATGCTTGGTATGCAATCCCCCATGGCGTGCTGGGGGCGCTGTGCGCGGGAGCGGTGCTGGTGACTGCTTTGGGGAACAGGGAACAGAAAAGCGGGAGAAAATGGGTTTATCTGCTTCTGTTTTCACTGGCCTTTTGCAGCGTGTTCGGCAAGGGATTCACGCTGCGTGCGGGTAACACAGAGACCAATACTGTGCTGGGCATCAGGGGACTGATCCAAAAAGGTCCTGCGACGGGTATTTTTACCAATTATATGCAGGCGTACATCATGAACTGCACCTATGAGGATTTCGAGAGATATGTGGAGCAGGGTGAGAATGTGTTGATCGTGACGAATATGGTGGGGACAGCGGGAACATCTCCCTATCTGTTCCGGGACAGCTTCGTGAGCCATTTTTCCATTGTTGATCCTACCAGCTATGATGAACGGCTGTTGACATACTGGGAATTGTACCCGGAAAAATATCCGGATGTGATCGTGGTGGATTGCTGGTATGGCCAGCTCATGGAAGCACAGGATAATTGGATCATGAAGTATATAGAGGAGGATTTTGGTTATACTTCTGTGGAAGACGGCAGATATGTGCGATTTTACCGTAAAAACGGGGAGCTGTAAAAAATA
>CADBNO010000270.1 GCA_902796105.1 uncultured Lachnospiraceae bacterium
CCTTGCAGACGCCATTTCTTCATTCATTTTGCATTTTCCTGTTTCCGGCCGTCTTTATGCGCGTTGTCTGTGTGCTTCATACATCAATAGCGCCGCCGCCACAGAGGCATTAAGAGATTCCACCCGGCCTTCCATCGGGATCTTCAGGTAAGCCGTCGCCGCCTGCGCCAGTTCATCTGTCAATCCGTTGCCCTCGTTGCCGATCAGGAAAGCCGTCGGCTCCCGAAAGGAAAAACTGTCATAATAATTCTTTCCCTGCAAGTGTGCCGCGTAGGATCTCACCCCATTCTCGTGGAGGATCCGCAGCGTGTCGATCAGGTTATCTTCATATAGAAAAGGGACTCTGTAAACAGATCCCATTGTAGCCCGTATCACCTTGGGATTAAAGAGATCCACCGTTGTACTGCTCATGATCACGGCCGTCACACCAGCGCCTTCTGCAGTCCGCATGATCGTACCGAGATTTCCCGGATCTTGCAGATTTTCCAGTATCACGAATAAAAACGGGTGTTTTTTTATGCTTTTTTGCAGGATTTCCTGCAAATCATACTCAGGTTGTCGCAATACTGCCAAAATTCCCTGTGGCGACTGGGTATCGGACATCTTACGGAATACTTCATCAGAAACCTCCTCGCAGATATATCCGCCTTGCACAAGCTTCTCCCGGTATGTCTCCCCGCGCCCGGCGAGAAACCCTTCCGAGACATAAACCTCTTTGAGCAGCTCCCCCGGGGCTTCCTCGAACATTTTGCTTCCTTCTATAATAAATACTTTATCCTTCCGCCGCTCTTTTGCCTTGGTCTGCCACTGTATTACCTGCTTCACTCGCGGATTTGCCATACTAGTGATCATATGCTGTCACCCCGAAAATTTAACTATTCTCTCTGTATAAGATAAACAGGGGGCATATCACTGCCATGACATACCTCCTGTTCCTTTTTCCGTTTCTTTCCTATCTGTTTTGCTTCATTCCGCTTATCCGGATCCTGAACATCATTCCGGCTGTGCTCCGGCTCCTTTTAATAGGACAGCAGATGTGCCACCTCGAACTGATACTCATTGATACCTTTCTCCATATTCAGTGCTTCCTCAATATCATAGTCCACAAACTCGCCCTTGCTGAAGCCCACCACACGGTTGGTCTTGCCCTGCATCAGAATATCCACCGCATAAGCCCCCATGATGGACGCATAGTAGCGGTCCTTCGCCGTGGGCTGTCCGCCACGCTGCATGTAGCCCAGAATGGTGGCTCTGGTCTCAATGCCTGTTGCCGCCTCGATCCTGCGCGCCATGGATACGGAATGCCCGATACCCTCCGCATTGATCACAATGTGATGGGTTTTGCCGCGTCTGCGGTTGGCAATGATATTGTTGATGATGTTCTGTTCGTTAAAATCATATTTCTCCGGGATCAGAATGTCCTCCGCTCCGTTGGCGATACCGCACCACAAGGCGATATAGCCGGCGTTTCGCCCCATAACCTCGATGACGCTGCATCTCTCATGGGAAGCGGAAGTATCTTTTACCTTGTCGATAGCCTGCATCGCCGTGTTCACAGCAGTGTCAAACCCGATCGTATATTCCGTACAGGCGATATCCAGATCAATGGTGCCCGGAAGCCCAATGGTGTTGATGCCGTTTCTGGAAAGCGCCTGTGCACCACGGTAGGAGCCGTCTCCGCCGATCACGACCATACCGTCGATACCGTGCTTTTTACAGATATCCGCACCCTTCTTCTGACCCTCCGGTGTCTTAAACTCCATGCTTCTGGCAGTTCCCAACACCGTACCGCCCCGCTGGATAATGTCGGACACATCCTTCGTGCCCATGTCTATGATCTCTTCATTCAAAAGGCCCTGATAGCCTTTCTTGATCCCCTTGACCGTAAGACCTCTGGCAATTGCCATACGCACCACTGCGCGGATCGCCGCATTCATGCCCGGTGCGTCGCCGCCGCTGGTCAGCACACCGATGGTCTTGATCTCTTTCTTCGTTTCACTTGCCGACTTCCCTGCCATACTATTTCCTCCGAATCCAGTCTTTCGTCATTTCCAAAATCACAATATATTTTAATCCAATTCGCATCAATTTTCAATAGATTCTTGTAAATCAAAAACTTGCATGCGAACCATGCTATGTATCCGATCCTATATCATTGCTGCATCATTTCTTAATATCATTGCTTATCACTCCTGCACCATTTCTTATATCATTTCCGCAGACAGTTCAGGCTTTCTTCACGCGTACATTCTCCGCGCCGAACACCGCCTGCAGGCGTCCGAGTGCCTCCCCCGCATTCACTTTGAGATTGGGGGGTAACACCTTCACGCTCTTTTCTGCCTTCAGATACACCACCACATCATCCGTACCCTCGGAATCCGCGATCGCCGCAATGATATCCCCTTTTCTGCGATCATATTCCGCAGCATCTGCAAACTGGATCCATACGCCGCAGGGCACCTTACTCACCGTCTGTGCCTGCACACCGGACATCCCACCGGATGTCGGTCCCGCACCGCTGCCGCCACCGATCCTGCCGCCCTGTCCATTGCCGTTCCAGTTGCCGCCACCGATCCTGCCGCCCTGTCCGTTGCCGTTCCAGTTGCTTCCGCCGTTTCCGTTTCTGCCTCCCCGGTTCGCCTGAGGCAATTTTCCACCGTTCTCCTGCACCTGCGCAAAGGTATAGATCTCCTCACAGATCAGCTTGGCATCCTTGTCCTCCTCCACGGAGGTACGCCCTCTGACAAAGATTTTCTCATCCTCCACAAGCAGCTTTCCATACGTCTCGTAGCTTTTGGGGAACACGATGATCTCCACGCTGCCCACCATATCTTCCAGAGTAAGGAACGCCATCATCTGATCGTTTTTGGTATACTTTATGGTCTTGCCGGCAATGATACCGCCCACGACTACACGGGCCTGATCCGCGATATTCACCGTGTTCGTCTCCTCATCCAGCGCGAAATCATTGGTCTTGTTTGTCACGTTATTGCTCCAGATCTCCCGATATTCCTCCATGGGATGTCCGCTGACATAGATGCCCAGCACCTCTTTCTCAAAGCCCAGCTTCATCTCCTTGGAGTACTCTCCCACATCCGGCATGCGAAGGTCAAAGTCCTCCTTTGCCTCCTCATCCACAATGTCAAACAGCGACATCTGCCCCGCCATATTGTTCTTCTTATCCCTGGTCACATGATCCAGGATCTGCACATATACGCTCATAAACTGCTTGCGCGTCCCGCTCAGACCATCCAGCGCCCCCGCCTTGATAAAGCTCTCGATCACGCGCTTGTTCACATCCTTATCCGACATCCGCGTGATAAAATCATTCAGATTGGTGAAGGGACCTCTCTCCCTGCGCTCCGCCACAATACCCTCGATCACGGCCCATCCCACGCCCTTGATAGCTGTCAGCGCATAGCGGATGCTGTTGCCATCAACGGAAAATCCGGCTTCTCCCTGATTGATATCCGGGGGCAGGATCTGTATTCCCATGCTCCGACAGGACAGGATATACTCCGACACTTTTTTGCCGTTGTCTATCACAGAGGTCAAAAGCGCCGCCATAAACTCCACCGGATAGTAGTACTTCAGCCACGCCGTCTGATACGCCACCACCGCATAGCAGGCCGCATGGGATTTGTTGAACGCATACTTGGCAAAATCCATCATCTCGTCATAAATGGTGGACGCCACCTGCTCCGGGATCCCCTTAGACAAGCATCCCGGCACATGTTCCTCCTCGTTGCCGTAGATAAAGTTCGCCCTCTCCTTCTCCATAACGGACTGTTTCTTCTTACTCATGGCACGGCGCACCAGATCGCTTCTCCCCAGAGTATAGCCCCCCAGGTCGCGCACGATCTGCATTACCTGCTCCTGATATACGATACAGCCGTAGGTGGGAGACAGGATCGGCTCCAGCTGCGGGCAGGAATAGGTCACCGCGTCGTGATTGTTTTTGCCCTTGATATATTTCGGGATAAAATCCATAGGTCCCGGACGGTACAGGGAGATACCGGCGATCACATCCTCCAGATTCTGCGGCTTCAGCTCCTTCATGAAGCTTTTCATCCCCGCACTTTCCAGCTGGAAGATACCTTCTGTCTTTCCCGAGCCGATATACTCCAAAACCTTCTTGTCGTCATAGTCGATATGATCGATGTCGATCCGTTTCCCGGTACTCTTTTCGATAAAATCCAGTGCATCATGGATCACCGACAGGTTCCGAAGCCCCAGAAAATCCATCTTTAAGAGCCCCAGTTCCTCCAGCGTCGTCATGACAAACTGTGTCGTGATCGAACCGTCGCTGCCCCTGGACAACGGCACAAACTCATCCGCCGCCTCAGGACAGATCACCACTCCCGCCGCATGCATGGAGGTATGTCTGGGCAACCCCTCCAGTCGTTTACACATATCGATCAGGTGATGGATCTGTTCATCCTCCTGATACAGCTTTCTGAACTCCGGATTCTTCTCAAGCGCCTTGTCCAGCGTGATGTTCAGTTCATTCGGCACCATCTTGGCCAGCGAATCGCACAGACTGTAAGGCAGATCCATCACACGCCCCACATCCCGGATGACTCCCTTCGCCTGCAGGGTACCAAAGGTGACGATCTGCACCACCTTCTCCGCGCCGTACTTGCGGCTCACATAATCGATGACCTCCTGCCTGCGCTCCGGTCCGAAATCAATATCAATATCCGGCATGGTCACACGCTCCGGGTTCAGGAAACGCTCAAACAGCAGATTATACCGGATCGGCTCAATATTCGTGATCTTCAGACAATACGCCACAATACTTCCCGCCGCGGAGCCACGCCCCGGACCCACCGGGATATCGTTGGACTTCGCATAGTTGATGAAATCCCACACGATCAGGAAATAGTCCACAAACCCCATGTTCTTGATGACGCCCAACTCATAGTCCAGGCGTTCCCTGAAGGTCTGTCCGGTATCTCCCGCAGGCAGCGCGCCCACCGCAGTGAGTAACGCATCCTCCGTCCACACATCTGTGGTATCTGCCTCTCTCGCTGTAGCTGTCCCTTGCGCCGCACCTGATCCGTCAGTCTCCCTCATCTTCCCGTCTGCTGTGTCATACGCCTGCTGTGTCTGCATACCGCCTGTCAGCCGGTCCCTGTACCGCTCCACCAGCCCGTCATTGCACAATTTGTTCAAATATGTCCAGGAATCATACCCTTCCGGCACTTCAAAGTGTGGCAGCTTACTCTTCCCAAACTCAATCTCCACATTGCAGCGATCCGCGATCCGCTGGGTGTTCTCCACTGCTTCCCATGCATACGGAAACAGCCCCTTCATCTCTTCCTCGCTCTTGACGAAGAACTGCCCTCCCTCATAGCGCATGCGATCCTCGTCCGCCAGCTTCTTGCCCGTCTGCAGGCATAACAAAATATCATGCGGCGCCGCATCCTCCGCATAGGTATAATGCACATCATTCGTCACGATCAGCGGGATATCCAGCTCTTTGCTCATGCGCATGAGTTCCATATTCACCGTCTTCTGCTCCGGGATCCCGTGATCCTGCATCTCCAGAAAATAATTTCCCTTGCCGAAGCACTCCTCATATTTGCGGGCCGCCTTCCTCGCTTCGTCCAAAAGCCCGGCCGCAATATACCGCTGCACTTCTCCCGCCAGACACGCCGAGGTACAGATGATGCCCTCATGATATTTCCGCAAAACCTCCATATCCACACGAGGCTTGTAATAATACCCCTCTGTGAACCCCCGACTCACGATCTTCATCAGATTAGAATACCCGGTATTATTCTCCGCCAAAAGGATCAGATGATGATACCGGTCCTCTCCATGGGACAGCTCCTTGTCAAAACGTGACCCCGGCGCTACATACACCTCACAGCCGATGATCGGCTTGATCCCTTCCGCCTTCGCTGCACGGTAAAAATCGATCACCCCGTACATCACACCGTGATCCGTGATGGCCGCGGCGTTCATCCCCAGCTCCTTCACCCGGTGCACATATTCTTTTATCTTATTGGAACCGTCCAACAGTGAAAATTCCGTGTGGACATGTAAATGCGCAAATGCCATATTTTTCTCTCAAACCTCCAAACCGCAGTTCCTCAGGATTTCAATCCTTCACCTCGTCCTTAACGATTTGTCATACCGACAAATTCCTTTGCAACACTGCTTTACGAATCTCATCAATCTCTTCCCCGGCTTTTAGCAAATGCACCCTGCAAAGCGGGAATGACAATCTGCCGTTCTCATCTTCAACGATAGCACTCAAATACACCCCCGTCGGAACCATACGGTAATGACTTGTTACCCTTACTATATCGGTAATGCTGTCAAGCCTGAGCACAGCTGAGTTTTTGATAAACAGATAATATCTGCCAAGCCTAAACTGGTCGTTTGCGAAGGGCTGTGCCGAGGCAAAGTCGCTGAACATTCCCCGCCCGCCGTCTACAGCAAGGTAGGAGTTGAACCTTTTTGAAGCTCCTGCCCGCAGTCTGTAGGCGAGCCAGCAAAGAAAAGCAAACACCGCACTTACTAAGGCGCCTATGGCCACAGCCCCCCAGAGCCTCACCCCACCAAGTGCAGCGATCAGAGTTATTGCCACCCCCTCAAGAACAGTGACCACAGCGGGGATTGGTCCCAGCTTAGGCACACGCATTACTTTGCAGTAGCTATATAAGGCTTGATTTAGCTGATCAAGCTGTTGCTCGTTCATTATCCCGGTAGCATAAGAATTCTGATTCAATTGTGACATCATCGTTGACACCTCCTGTGAGATCGAATTGCGGTCCGGCTTGTGCCCGTTTATCTTCCAAGTTGAAGATTTCAACATGTCTCGATTTATCGTATCAACAGCACAAAATAAAAAGGAACAATTCTAATATACTAAAATCCACAGGATTTCGCAACGAAAAAAAGACCGGTGCACAAAACATTGTACACCGGTCATACAGATCTTTTTTCTGCTCTATTACAGGTATTTCTTCAGCGTCTCCGCCTTGTCCGTCTTCTCCCACGGCAGGTCCACATCGGTACGCCCGAAGTGACCGTAGCTGGAGGTTGCCTTGTAGATGGGTCTTCTCAGATCCAGCATCTTAATGATGCCGGCAGGTCTTAAGTCAAAGTTCTCGCGGATGATCTCCACCAGCTTCTCATCGCCAAGCTTGCCGGAACCATAGGTATCCACCATGATGGAGGTGGGCTTTGCCACGCCGATCGCATAGGACAGCTGGATCTCACACTGGTCAGCCAGCCCTGCTGCCACGATATTCTTTGCCACATAGCGGGCTGCATAAGCCGCACTTCTGTCCACCTTGGTGCAGTCCTTGCCGGAGAATGCGCCGCCGCCGTGGCTCGCATATCCGCCATAGGTGTCCACGATGATCTTCCGTCCGGTCAGACCGCTGTCGCCGTTGGGTCCACCGATCACGAAACGCCCGGTGGGATTGATGAAGAACTTGGTGTCCGCATCGATCATGTCTGCAGGCAGCACCTCGTCAAACACATATTTTCTGATATCCTTATGAATCTGCTCCTGTGTCACATTCTCGTCATGCTGAGTGGAAAGCACCACCGCTTCCAAACGGGCCGGCTTGCCGTTCTCGTCGTACTCCACGGAAACCTGGCTCTTGCCGTCGGGGCGAAGGTAAGGCAGCGTTCCGTTCTTTCTCACCTCGGTAAGCTTCCTGGTCAGCTTATGCGCCAATGCGATGGGATAAGGCATCAGCTCCGGAGTCTCATTGGTCGCATAACCAAACATCATACCCTGATCGCCTGCGCCGATGGCATCCAGCTCATCCTCAGACATATTCTTCTCGCTCTGATTGCCGGAAGCGTCCTCTGCACCGCCTCTCTGCTCCAGTGCCTTGTCCACACCCATAGCGATGTCTGCGGACTGCTTGTCCAGAGACACGAATACCGCACAGGTATTGCCGTCAAATCCCTTCTCGGAGGAATCGTAACCGATATCCAGCACCGTCTTTCTCACGATCGCAGGGATGTCCACATTTGCCTTCGTGGTGATCTCACCCATGACCAGCACAAATCCGGTATTCGTACAGGTCTCGCAAGCCACACGGCTATAGGGATCCTGTTCCATCAACGCATCCAGCACCGCATCGGAAACCGCGTCACAGATTTTATCGGGATGTCCTTCGGTAACAGATTCGGAAGTAAATAATCTTTTTTCCATCTTTTCTCTCCTTTGTTGTTCATGCTTTGCCACAAAAAATCCGCTTATCATACAATAAGCGGACTTGAAAAATTCCCTATTCAACTCCTCTTATTGTTCGACCTGCACATCGCTTGCATGTGACATATACATCGCGATCCTGCAGGATTAATCGCTCAGGTGGGCACCTTCCCTTGCGGGGGTTGCCGTGGCTTCATCGGTCCTATGTACCTCCACCAACTCTGAATAAGAGACTCTATTTATTTCTGTTTTGAATCTAATACAACTCTACTATGCCGACCGTCATTTGTCAACCGGTCTTTAACTTAAATTTTTGAAAATCTCTCTCGGTTTCGATCAGATCGATCTGCGCTCCCAATCCCTGGAGCTTTATGTGGAAATCCTCATATCCTCTCTCGATATACCGGATGTCATCCACTGTACTGTATCCTTCCGCAGCTAACGCAGCCAGAACAAGTGCAGCACCCGCACGCAGATCCGGCGCTGAAATACTCGCTCCGGTGTATTTCTTCATACCGTTGATGACAGCAACATTTCCCTCTACCTTGATGTTTGCCCCCATCCGGATCAACTCATCTACATACTTAAAACGATTCTCGAAAATACTCTCCGTTACAATGCTTGTCCCCTGCGACAGCGCGAGAGCCACCGTGATCTGCGGCTGCATATCCGTGGGAAATCCGGGATAAGGCAGTGTCTTTACCTGTGTATGCTTTAAGGGTTTTGACGCCACCACACGCACGCAGTCATCCTCTTCCTTTACCTCACAGCCGATCTCCAGCAGTTTGGAGGTAATGGACTCCAGATGCTTGGTGATGACATTTTTCACCGTTACATCTCCCTTTGTGATCGCAGCTGCAAACATGAATGTGCCCGCCTCGATCTGATCGGGAATGATCATATACTCCGACCCGTGCAGCCTCTGTACACCCTGAATACGGATCACATCCGTACCGGCGCCGCGGATATTCGCACCCATGCTGTTCAAAAAGTTCGCCAGATCAACCACATGCGGCTCTTTTGCAGCATTCTCAATGATGGTCTTGCCCTCAGCGAGAGTCGCCGCCATCATGACGTTGATCGTCGCACCCACACTGACAACATCCATATAAATATGGTTTCCCCGCAGATGCTCCGCTTTCGCCCGGATCCTGCCGAACTCAATCTTCACCTCGGCTCCCAGAGCCTCAAATCCTTTGATATGCTGATCGATAGCACGGCTGCCGATATCACATCCGCCCGGCAGCACCACATCAGCCTCTTTATATTTACCCAACAGCGCACCTACCAGATAGTAGGACGCCCGGATCTTCTTTAACTTGTCGTTTGTCACAACAGTGGTGTTGATGTTTGCCGCGTTGATCGTCGCTTTATGACGACCCTCCTTTTTCATCATCACACCGATATCCTGCATAGCGGACATAAGAACATTCGTGTCCCTCACGTCAGGAATATTTTCTATAAAAACGGTTTCATCCGTCATAAGTGAAGCGGCCAGAATAGGCAACGCCGCGTTCTTCGCTCCGCCTATCTCCACCTCACCGACCAGCGGATTGCCGCCTTTGATCGCGTACTGTTCCATTTATATATACCTCTTGGTTCAAAAACCGGACTGTTCAGTCATCGGTTTGTATCGTTATCCTTTATTATCCCAAATACAAAATATACTATCCCTCAAAATGATTTATACCATATTTTGACGCATTTGTAAATAGGAAACAATTCTGTAACATTTTTAATTTTCCTGTCACAATCTGTCTGCCCGCTGAAATGCTAGTTCAGGTACTTTAACGGGTTCACCTGGCTTCCGCCGATCAGAATCTCAAAGTGAAGATGAGGTCCCGTACTGATACCGGTACTGCCCGAAAGCGCGATCTTTTCCCCTTGCTTTACCTTCTGCCCCGCTTTTACCAGAACCTTGGACAAATGTCCGTACCGGGTCTGTCTGCCATCCTCATGATCGATATAGACCACATATCCGTAACCGCTTCCCCAGCCGGCCTTGGATACGGTTCCGCCGCAGGATGCGTAAACCGCTGTTCCCGTAGGCGTTGCCCAGTCCACACCCTTGTGATAAGTGCTGGCTCCTTTTGTCGGCGCGCTTCTCGCACCGAATCCGGAACTCAGCCTTCCCCCCGAGATAGGCTTGATATATGTCGGCGGGATCTTGGTGCCGCGCTCCACGATCCGCGGCACGGCTTCCATGACAACCTCCTCCTTCAGGATCTCTCTGGAAACCTCCGTATCATTCAGATAATTGACACGCACGATGGCTTTCCGGAATCCCGCTGACGGCTGTTGATGGACCACCGACTGATTCGTATACCATTCATTGTTTTCTATATAGATCACATCCGCGTCGTAGGCTTCCTCAAAATAGTTGTCCTCTGTGCGCACCACGGAAAGCTCCGGTTCAGGTATGGTGATCACCAGCTTCTCCCCCACACGGATCATAGAGCTTTCATTCTCCAGCTTGTCGCTGTTGAGTTCCACGATCCTGTCCATGGGAATATTGACCTTGATCGCAATCTCCGACAGGGTGTCGCCGCTCACCACGGTATATTCCCCTACAGTCTCCTGCTCCTTGATCACATCGTCCACAGCTTCCTCCAGCGAGGAGATCTGCTCCTCCGCCAGATACACCTCCGCTATCTCTACTTTCTCCGCAAAGTCAACCGATTTCAACCCCAGTTCAAACGCGTCGAACTCTTTGTCCTCTTCCTGAAACGCTGTCACATCAATGGCCGACATCACCCGGTCGATCCCTCCCGATCTCCCGACCGCCTCATCCTTATGTGAAACCGCATCCTCACGGCGTATCACATCCGCCGTCAGCACACGGATATCTCTTCCCGTATCCTGCAAAAGCTCCACGTTATAAATGTCTTCCGTGGCATATTTATCCACAGCATCCTGCAAAAGCTCCTGCACTTCGGCCGTACTTCCCAGATTCACCATATACTCGTTCACCTTCAAAGTATAAGCGCGGTGCAGCGTCTTCCGCACACTCTGTGCCAACTCCGCCTTAATATGCGCATAAACATCCTCCTGCGCATCGATCTCTCCCCAGAAGATCTCCTCCCCCACAAGGCGCAGATCCGCATCCACGAACACAATATCATCACTCTGTCCCGCGATCTCTTTTCTCGCCTGCAAAAGCATCTGCTCAGCCGCTCCGCGATCTCCGACCGTTCCCATCTCCACGCCGTTTAAGTAGACATGGAAAAAATTTTCCCCCTCGGAGCGAAAGACCGGATATCCGTCCAAAAACAACGCGCATACAAACAGTGTAAAAAGGCTCACCCAAATATATGTAAATTTTCGTTTCTTTGTCAAAATTTTCATTTGCACTTGTTCCCCTATCTGAAACATGACCTATTCTATCAATATTTATAAATCTTGTAAAGTGCCTGCTGACGGATTAAAATAAAAAAGAGAAAAACCTGCGCATTCAAAGGAGGTGCCCCGCATGCCGGATCCGATCATATTCCATATTGATGTCAATTCCGCTTTTTTAAGCTGGACTGCGCTGGATCGGCTCAGATCCGGCGACCCCGTTGATCTGCGAACCATTCCATCCATTGTCGGCGGCGATTCTGCCACACGACACGGTATTGTGTTAGCCAAATCCATCCCGGCCAAGGCTTACAGCATCCGCACCGGGGAGCCCGTGGCAAGCGCTATGCGCAAATGCCCTAATCTGGTCCTGGCATCTCCCGATCACGCGCGGTACAAGGAATACAGCCGCGCCCTCATGGATCACCTCTCGCAGATCTGCCCGGATATCGAGCAGGTCAGTATTGACGAGTGCTATATGGATTATACCCCTATTTCCGCCAATTATGCTTCACCCCTGGAAGCGGCAGTCCGGATCAAAGACTCGGTCCGCGAGACCTTCTCTTTTACCGTAAATGTCGGCATCTCCGACCGTAAAGTGCTGGCAAAGATGGCATCTGATTTCCGGAAGCCGGATCTGGTCCATACGCTGTTTGCCGCAGAGATACAGGAAAAGCTCTGGCCGCTTCCCGTATCCGACCTCTTTCTGTGCGGACATTCCAGCGTCGAAACCCTGCGGAAGCTGGGGATCCTCACCATCGGCGAGCTCGCGCAGGCGGATCCCGCTATTCTGGATGCCCACCTGAAAAGCCACGGAAGACTTCTTTGGAATTATGCGAACGGCATTGATCCTTCCACCGTGGAAACCAGACACGCCAAGGCAAAGGGTATCGGCAACTCCACCACGCTCTCCGCAGATGTTACCACCGCAGAGGAAGCCCACCGCATCCTGCGCAATCTGTCCGAGTCTGTAGGCGCCCGCATGCGCAGGGCTCATTCCATGGGCTATTCCGTCTGCACCGAGATCAAATACAGCGATTTTGTCTCCGTGTCCCACCAGACCATTCTGGACGCTCCCACCTCATCAGACGCGATCCTGGCTGAAGCAGCCTGCGCCCTGTTTGATGAATTATGGAACGGGAACCCCATTCGCCTGCTCGGCGTGCGTACAACCAAACTCGTCGCGGAAGACACACCTGTGCAGCTTAGCCTTTTTGATCTTCAGGCACCGAAATCCGAAAAGCAGCAAAAACTTGATGCTGCGTTGGACAAGATCCGCTCGCGTTACGGCAAAGGTGCCATAAAAAGAGGGAGCCAGATAGACTCCCCTAAATCATGATCACGCTCTTAACCCTTGCGCCGCCAGGTTTATTCAGGTCTTACTTTTTGCTCACGCTGTAGCCGAAAGTCCCCAGCGCCTCTCCGCAGCTGTAATACGTGCCGTGAGAATATACGACAGGCTCCGCTTTATCCAGATGAAATTTATGTTTTTTATCCATATATTCCTCATCCGCATGCACAGCCACCACATCTGCCAGAAACATATCATGGGATCCCAAAGGCTTGACCTCCCTGACACGGCATTCGATATTCACCGGGCTTTCACCGATCAACGGAGCCTTGACTTCCGAGGCCGGCAATGCCGTCAGATGCATTTCTTTGAATTTATCCACATTCCGCCCGCTTTTGACCCCGCAGTAATCCGTCGCAAAGACCAGATCCTTCGTGGTCAGATTGATCACAAATTCACCGGTCTCCTTCATGATCGGGTAAGAATACCGTTCCGGTCTCACCGAAACAGAAACCATCGGCGGATTGGTGCAGACCGTCCCCACCCATGCCACCGTGATGATATTCGGCTTACCGTCCGGATCCGCCAGACTCACCATGACGACCGGCAGCGGATACAGCATATTACCGGGCTTCCAGATTTCCTTCGCCATACACTCTCACCTATAAAACTATAAAATATGAAGCAGACTCAAGATCTGAAGTACCACGCCGGCAACAGACACCACCAGTGCGATCACCGATATGGTAAATATTTTCTTCACCTTTTCCTTCATCGGTTTGAACACATCACCCAGATTGTCCGTCTGCTTGTTGTTCTCCTCACCGATCACTGCCTGAACATTGCGGTATACCTTGACACATTCTCTGTGAACAAACTCATTGGAGCTGCTCAACTGCTCCGATACTCCCGCCTTGATCTCCTCCAGCTTTGTATCGATCGTGTTGCGCTGACTCTCCAGCTCTCCCACAATGAATTCGCTTTGATTCTGTCCCTCCTTGATCCCGCTGAGCTGTGCCTTTAAGACACTGCGGAGATCATCCAGCTGATCCTGCTGCATGGTACGGATACTGTTTGTCTGCTCATCCTGCAGCCGCTTGATCTGCTCTATCTGTGCCGCCTGGCTCCTCTGCATCTCCTCGCTCTGGATTCCCTGCGGTTTATCCTCGATCTGCTGCAATCTGGCATCCAACCCGTTCTGCAAGCCGGCGATCTGACGCTCCATCACATTCTTAAGGGCTTCCAGTCCCGCAGTCTGTGCTGCGCGTATATTCTCTGTCTGCGTTCCCAGCTTGGTATCCATCTGGGCATTCAGATCAGTTTCCACACGGGAAGCCAGCGTCACCATCTGTTCCGTAAGCTGTTCTGCCGTATGATCCTCCTGCACAGGCACCGCCGCTTCCTCTTTTTTATCCTGCATAGAGGTCTGCATATCATCCCACATTTTCAACAGCTCTGCCTTCAGACCATCGGTGTTCAGCTGCGCCTCTTCTACTTTATTCTTAGCCCGGTCCGCCGATTGCTCCATATCCGCGCAAATCTGCTTCATGCGATCAAGGCACGCCGTATATTCCTGCACCTGAGCACGCAGACGCTCCACCTCTTCCTGCTCTGCTGCCGTATTTGCTTTGATCATCTCCTGCGCCGTAAAACGCTCCGCAAGCTTCTCCATAAACGTATCCATATCTTCTCCTCCAAACCGGGAAATCATACACCTCTATTATGGTTTATTGTACCATCTTTTTTACATTCTGACAACATTTTTCAGCTTTAACCGAAGGTTAACAACCCGTTCATAATTTGTTCATAATTGTCTGCTATAGTTAATTTCAGAACAGATAAGACGTTATGTGATTTTTTCATAATAGCCCGGGCGCCGCGAGGTGTTCGGGCACTCCTCATTTTACGGGAAAAATATTACAGATTACGAGAGATTATTTACATAAAAACGGATGTATTACAAAAGGAGGAAAAACTTGCGTTCTCCCTCCCGA
>CADBNO010000271.1 GCA_902796105.1 uncultured Lachnospiraceae bacterium
GTATCCAGCACTTTGCCGGTCGCATCCACAACCGCCAGCTTGCATCCGGTCCGGAAAGCAGGATCCCAGCCCAGAACCACCTTTCCCGCAATGGGCGGCTGCAGCAAAAGCTGCTCCAGATTCTTGCCAAACACGCTGATCGCACCGTCTTCCGCCTTCTCCGTCAGATCATTGCGGATCTCGCGCTCAATGGCCGGCGCGATCAGCCGCTCATAACTGTCAGCTACCGCCTCCTGCAAAAGCGGCGTAGTGTACGGATTGTCCGCTGTGATCTTTTGCTTCTCCAGATACCGGATGATCCGCTCCACAGGCGCATTCACCTTCACCGTCAGAATCTTTTCCGCCTCACCGCGGTTCAGGGCAAGCACTCTGTGTCCCGCGATCTTCTTCACCGGCTCTTCAAATGCATAATACATCTCATATACAGACTGCTGCTTCTCATCCTTGGCTGTGCTGGTGATCACACCCTCCTCCACCGTTGCATTCCGGATGTAAAGTCTGTAATCCGCCTCGTCTGAGATTGACTCGGCAATGATATCCTTCGCCCCCTGGATGGCATCCGCAACCGTCTTCACCTCTTTCTCCTCAGACAGATACTTCTCCGCCTCCTGCTCCACAGGCGCAGTGGCTTCCTGCGCGAGAATGAACTGTGCCAGCCCGTCCAGCCCCTTTTCCTTCGCCACACTGGCTCTGGTCTTACGCTTCGGGCGATACGGCCGATACAGATCCTCCACAAGCACCAGCGTCTCCGCGGCCAGGATCTTCGCCTTCAACTCCTCCGTCAGCATCCCCTGCTCTTCTATACTGCCAAGCACCTGCTCCTTCTTCTCCTCCAGATTCCGCAGATACTGCAACCTCTCATACAGATCTCTCAACTGTTCATCGTTAAGCGACCCCGTAGCCTCCTTGCGGTACCGGGAAATAAAAGGGATCGTATTCCCCTCATCGATCAATTTCACCGCCGCTTCAACCTGCCATTTTTCAACCTTTAATTCTTCTTTGATCGTCTGTAAGATATCCATATTTTGCTCCTTATCCCGCTTCCTGTTCCGCTTCTTATCCTGCCCGTCATCCTGTCCGTTCCGAAGCAGACCGCATTCTCTACCATTGTATTGAAAAACGCTGATTTTTTCAATCATTTTTTTCTCGTTTTACCGCTATTTATATTTGCAAACCACGCGAAACGTGCTATAGTATACTTAAGAAAGTATCTTTGTCTGTACAAATACAGACAAAAGGGAGGATCCGGGGATCCGGAGTATCCCGATCAAACGGCAAACAGGCAGGTATTCAGGTGGACTTCAAGGATTTTCAGACAGAATTTAATACCGACGGAGCCGGCAACCGTATCAGTCCCTTTTCCACAGCTTCTTTTCTCTGCGGACTGCTTTCGGTAATGCTCTGCTGCACAGGCGTTCTTTCCATCCCTGCAGGGGCGTTGGGTATTCTCTTTGCTGCCCTCACCAAGCGTGACGGGAAGCCGCTGCCGCCGGTAAGCGTTTCCGGCATTTTCCTCTCCTGCCTCGGCATTGCTCTCGGCACCGCGATGTGCGCCTATGCCCTATACTCCGCATGGAACAATCCGGAGCTTTGGAACACAGTGCAGGAATATTATAAAAATGCGGGACTGATCCAGTAAGACACCATGTAGAAACCAGGTCACAAAACATAATCTGTGACCGTTCCTAAACGGGGAAGGAGGCACCCTTATGGCTATTTCTCCTTTGCAGTATAATTTCAACACCAACAACTATCGACCGACCGGGGTCGAAAAGCCTGACAGCGCTCAAAACGATCCGGGTATATCTGCCTCCGAGGATGCGAAAAAGCTCCCCGGCATGCATGACGGAGAGGACGGCAAAGTCAAAAGCCAGCAGGAATGCGAGACCTGCCGGAAGCGCAAATATCAGGACGGCTCCGATGAGATGGTTTCCTTCAAAACCGCACAGCATATGTCTCCGGAAAGCGCTGCTGTCCGTGTGCGCGCTCATGAACAGGAGCATGTGAGCAACGCTTATACCAAAGCGGCTCAGGAAGGCGGCAAGGTACTGCGTGCTTCCGTTGCGATCCACACCGCCATCTGCCCGGAATGCGGCCACACCTATGTTTCCGGCGGCGTGACCAGCACGGCGATCCGATACAATAACGAAAAAAATCCTTACGAACAGGACAAAAAAGCAAGGGATTACGGCAAACTGGCCGGAGCTCATGCAAAATATGATGTTTAAAGGCAGGCGATCATGGAACAGACTTCAGAACAGACTTCAGAACAAACTTCAGAACAAACAGCCAAATGCAGTGAACAGACGCTTTTAAGCCGGGCACAGTTAAAAGACCACGCCAAAAACGCGCTGGAAGGAAACTATAAGATAATGGTGCCGGTCATATTTCTGACCGGGCTTATGACGCTGGCAATACAGCTCGCAACGGAGTTCCTTGCCAGCTTCCTTTTTAGCCTGATCGTGGTGGGCAGCAATCTCGCCACCAGCGGTCTGTCCGCAGACCAGATGACCGCCCTGCTACAGACCACTTCCTATCTGGAAGAATATGCGGTCTTCTACACAGTGATCGATTACTTTATTCAGGCACTTGTATCCGTGTTTACCTCTGTATTCCATGTCGGATCAACCCTGCTGTGCCTGAACCTCGCCTGCGGCAATCCCATACAGATGCAGGATATCTTCTACGGATTCCGCGTTCAGTTCAGGAAAAGCCTGAGCATCAGCGCAGCCTTTGTGGCGGTCTCCCAGCTCTATCTGATACCGCTTCAGCTGCTCCAGCATGAGGTACAGAGTTCCACGGACATCACCCGGATCCTCACCATGCTCTGCCTGCTCCTTTTGGGTATCGCGATCTATCTTCCTCTCTACCTTGCGATCTCCCAGGCCTATCTGCTTCTTTTGGATTTCCCGGACCGGAGCGGAAAGGATCTCCTGAAATTAAGCGTGCATCTGATGCGCGGACACAAGCTTCGCCTGTTCTCACTTCAGCTCAGCTTTCTCCCCTTGATGCTGCTGGCCTTTTTCAGCATGGGGATCGGAAACCTCTGGCTCACTCCCTATATGGACGTGGCTTATGCCTTTTTCTTCTTAAACTTAATGCGCTCCCGGGCCTAAACCGGGGAGCGCATTTCCCTTTTATCCTTTGATTCTTTTTACTCTTCCGGCTTCTCCGAAGTATTGATCCACTTCAAATAACCATTGATAAACGGATCCAGCGCACCATCCAGCACCGCATCCACATTTCCGGTCTCCACCTCTGTCCGGTGATCCTTCACCATGGTATAGGGCTGTAGCACATAGGAACGGATCTGATTGCCCCAGGCAATATCCTTGATCTCACCGCGGATGTCCGACAGCTTCTCGACATTTGCCTCCATCTTCAACAGATACAGCTTTGCCTTCAACATCTGCATCGCCTTATCCTTATTCTGGAACTGGCTCCTCTCATTCTGACACTGCACCACCGTTCCGGTAGGGATATGCGTGATACGCACGGCGGAGGACGTCTTATTGATGTGCTGTCCGCCTGCGCCGCTGCTTCGATAAGTATCGATACGGAGATCCTTCTCGTCGATCTCCACATCCAGATCCTCCTCGATATCCGGCATGACATCCAGAGACACAAACGAAGTCTGCCTCTTCCCCTGTGCATTGAACGGAGAGATACGCACCAGTCTGTGCACCCCTTTCTCCGACTTCAGATACCCATAGGCATTCATACCATTCACCTGAAACGTCACCGACTTGATCCCGGCCTCATCGCCGTCCAGATAATCCAGCACCTCCACCGTGAATCCCTTGCGTTCCGCCCAACGGGTGTACATACGATACAGCATTCCGGCCCAATCGCAACTCTCTGTGCCGCCGGCCCCCGCATTTAACTTCAGGATAGCATTGTTCTTATCATATTCACCGGAAAGCAAAGTGCCGATCCGCAGCTCATCAAACTCTGCCTCAAACTCATCCAGCTCCTGTCTGATCTCCGCCGCCATATTCGGATCCTCATCCTCATACCCCATCTCGATCAACATCAGGATATCCTCATACTGGGAAGAAAGCTTATCACACTGCTCCACCGTATCCTTCAGATTCTTCAATTCCTTCATCTTCAGATTCGACTTATCCGGATCGTCCCAGAATCCCGGCGCTTCCATCTCCATCTCAAGCTCTTCGATCCGCTTGGATTTATTATCCAGGTCCAAAGACGCCCGCACTTCCTTAAGCCCCTGCTCATATGGCAGGATCTCTGTCTTCATCTGGTCTAATTCTACCATTTCCAACCACCTTTATAAACTCATCCCTTTTCTGCCATGACACTGCTTATACTTCTTACCGCTGCCGCAAGGACAGGGATCATTGGGATAAATCTTCACAGCCTCACGCTTCTTGGGTCCCTTTGCCACAGAATCATCCTTGTTGGTACCCGTCACCTTGGCTACCTGTTCCCGCTCCACCTTCTGCTCCACCTTGATATGGAACAACAGGCGAACCGTTTCCTCCTTAATATTCTGCGTCATCTCACCAAACATCTCAAAACCGCTGTTCTGATACTCGATCACCGGATTCCTCTGCCCGTAAGCCTGCAGACCGATACCCTGACGCAACTGATCCATATCATCAATGTGATCCATCCATTTTCTGTCGATGACCTTCAGCAGGATCACACGCTCGATCTCACGGATCGCTTCCGGCTCAGGGAACTCCGCTTCCTTCGCCTCATAAAGCTTCACCGCCTCTTCCTTCAACTGCTGCTTCAGCCTGTTCTTGCCGCCCTTCTGCACACGCTCCGCAGTCACCGGCTCTAAAGGAACCGTCGGCAATAACAGCGTATTCAACTCATTGTAATCCCACTCTTCTTTATCCACATCATCATTAATGCTGATATCCACACAATTCTCCACGATATCCGTGATCATCTTATAAATATAGTCGCGCATGCTTTCCCCGTTCAATACACGTCTGCGCTCCTCATAAATGATCTGTCTCTGCTCGCTCATGACACGGTCATAATCCAACAGATTTTTACGGATACCGTAGTTATTGATCTCGATCTTCTTCTGTGCGGACTCAATGGCATTCGTCAACGCTTTATGCTCAATCTCCTGTCCCTCCGGAATACCCAGCGCGTTAAACATGGAGATCAATCTCTCTGAACCAAACAGACGCATCAGATCATCTTCCAGGGAAATGTAAAACTTCGCCTCACCGGGATCACCCTGACGTCCGGAACGACCACGCAGCTGATTATCAATACGTCTGGACTCATGACGCTCCGTTCCCACGATCTTCAGACCGCCCGCGGCTCTCGCCTCCTCATCCAGCTTGATATCCGTACCACGACCTGCCATGTTGGTTGCGATCGTCACCGCGCCATGCACACCGGCATCCGCCACGATTTCCGCCTCCATCTCATGGAACTTCGCATTCAATACCTTATGCGGGATGCCGCGCTTCTGCAGCATACGGCTGAGCTCCTCACTGGCCTCGATCGTGATCGTACCTACCAGCACAGGCTGCCCCTTCGCATGCGCCTCTTCCACCGCCTCGACAATAGCGTGCAGCTTCTCCTTACGCGTCTTATAAACCGCATCCTGCAGATCGATACGCTGAACCGGCTTATTCGTCGGGATCTCTATGACATCCATACCATAAATATCACGGAACTCATGCTCCTCCGTCAACGCAGTACCGGTCATACCGCCTTTCTTCTCATACAGATTAAAGAAATTCTGGAACGTGATGGTCGCCAGAGTCTTCGACTCCCTCTTCACCTTCACATGCTCCTTCGCCTCGATCGCCTGATGCAGACCGTCCGAATAACGACGTCCCGGCATGATTCGACCGGTAAATTCGTCTACGATCAGAACCTGATCGTCCTTCACCACATAATCCTGATCACGGAACATCAGATTGTGCGCGCGCAGAGCCAGAATGATATTGTGCTGGATCTCCAGATTCTCCGGATCCGCGTAGTTTGCGATATGGAAGAAATTCTCCACCTTCTCCACACCTGCCGCAGTCAGATTGATCACCTTATCCTTCTCATTTACGATAAAGTCGCCATTCTCCTCCTGCACGATCCCCATAATGGCATCCATCTTGGAAAGCTCCTGCATATCATCACCGCGCTTCATCTGACGCGCCAGAATGTCACACGCTTCATACAAAGACGTGGATTTGCCGCTCTGCCCGGAAATGATGAGCGGTGTCCTCGCCTCATCGATCAACACGGAGTCAACCTCATCGATGATCGCATAATGCAGATCCCTGAGCACCAGCTGCTCCTTATAGATCGCCATATTATCACGCAGATAATCGAATCCGAGCTCATTATTTGTCACATAGGTGATGTCGCAATTATATGCCGCCTGTCTCTCCTCCGACGTCATCCCGTTCAGGACCACACCGACCTTCAAGCCCAGAAACTCATGAACCTGCCCCATCCACTCCGCATCACGCTTTGCCAGATAGTCATTGACGGTGACGATCTGCACACCCTTGCCTTCCAATGCATTCAAATACGCCGGCAACGTGGAGACCAGAGTCTTACCTTCACCGGTACGCATCTCCGCGATACGCCCCTGATGCAGCACGATACCGCCGATCAGCTGTACCCGGTAATGCTCCATATTCAGCACACGCTTACCCGCTTCACGAACCGTTGCGAAAGCCTCCGGCAGCAGATCATCCAAAGTCTCACCCTCTGCCAGTCTCCGCTTGAACTCCTCCGTCTTACTCTTAAGCTCCGCATCGGAGAGCGCCTGCATAGCAGGCCGCAGCGCCTCAATCTTATCCACGATAGGCGTGATTCGCTTCAATTCCCTCTGCGAATGCGTTCCAAAAATCCTCTCTGCTAATGTCATATCTGTTCTTATCCCATTCCTTACCCGCCTGCATCCTGTTCATCTGCTCATGCAGGCATAATGTCTATACATTTCTTTGCATAGCTAAAAGATATTTTAACAGATTTTTGTAATATATTCAACTCCCCAATCACAAGTTTATACCATGTTTGTGCCATGCACCAAAATCAATGCCCCTGTTTGATCATAAAGTAGTATATTTTGCCATAATGACAGCTTCAAATCCCCGTATGGCAAAGTTCGCGGATCCCTCTGCTCTCTTTCTCTTCTTGTTTTAACTTATCTGGTTTATTGGATTTTTTGACCGA
>CADBNO010000272.1 GCA_902796105.1 uncultured Lachnospiraceae bacterium
AAAACCTCCTGTTCTTCCCGTTGCCGAGGAGAACCGGAGGCATGAAAAAAGCATGGCGGTACCATCGGAACGGGGTAAAAAACTCGCTCTGTTGGTCCGCCATGCTCGTAGCCGGACTTACATATTTACTTGTGACCATCACATCCGCTCGAGCCACTCTGTGCACCGGGTGAACGGATATAATGGTGAACCTTTTAACGCCATGCTCAGGGCGAGCGATACATACTGAAATAACAGCTGATTCTTGAAAACAGAACCGTCAGAAAAAGGCGAAAGCCCTGTTATGAATTCATGGACATGTGGTAAAATATTTAGTTAAATGTATCGCTATTCGCTTTCTTCTATGCCGCCAGTATAGCAAGGCGACCCTTCTAAAAATGGGAAGCAGCGGAAGCGGACGGAAGTAAACGGAAGTGGGTGATTTTATGACCTTTTCAGAGTATTTCAATGCTCTATATCCATATCTGGCAGACGGGGAACCTAAACTGGACTTTTTTGATGAGATGATTGACCATTTCATTTATGAAGATGCGCTGGCAAGTTGCAAGATTCTAGATGCTCGGCCTGATACGAAACGGCGGTATATACAGGAAGAAGATCCAAATAAGATAAATCTGAAATATGCCCAATACTTGTATGCTAAGCACAACCCTAGTAGATACCAGTCATGGCTGAATAAAAAAATGTATGATCAGGACACATTCATTGAGATTGAAGACTGGTTAAAGTCAAAAAACATCGAGTTTACAGACTCCAGCGTTGCCTGTGATGATTTGCTGGAAAGTATCTTTTTCAACATTGGATATCCAAATGCTCACGGTGACGCAGATATTAAACTTCCTGAGAAAAATATGGAGGGTGGGGCAGAAAGCTCTCACTTGACGGAACATGATAGAGAGTTGTTAAAGGAGTTTCATATTGACTTTGACAGCATACTGGAAAAATTCATTATGAACGGTCAGGCAGGAGCTGTATTTGCTGGCGGTTTGCCGGCCAAGATTGATACACTATACAACGGAAAATGGAAAGATCAGGCTTTGGCGTTTGATGATCTTGGCCTTCAGGCAGAAATACTCGGTACAATCGCAACGCTTAAAGAGCTCTGCAATATTCTTGATCCGGACTGCGAATCAGCATCCGGTTCTTCAGTGCGCAGACTGAGAATGAAATTGAGAAATGATTATGTCAAACTCCATCCCGATAATTATGTGAACGTTTTTCCGTATGAAGCTTTTATAGATGACTGGGATGATGGAGATGAATATGAATTTTAAGTTCAGGGCTGCAGCCACTAAATTTGATTTGATATTATTCGGAAGGACTAATGTTTATGGGCACCATAGAAAACGAAATTATGATCACCGACAGGGCGATCTGCCGGAATGTTGATGAAATAGAAGATTCTACGAGAGGGATAATTTCACAGGATATCCTTGCACACCTGAAAAATCTGGTGGAGCATGTGATGCTGAAATACTATTCCCCTTATGTGGATATTGAGGATTCAGAAGAAAATATAGAAAAAGCGGTAGAACACGCTCAGACAGATAGTCGTCTTAAGGTGCTCTACCGTTTTAGAAATTATCTTGATATAGTCGCGTCGCATTATACGCTGGACGAAGATAGCTCCGAGCGTCTAATGCTTAAATATTATGACTATATGCTCGAAACAAAAAATCTCCTCTACGAAGATTTTCACATCACGATCCTGCATAATCTGGATAAGTTCCCACTAAATTTGGACACAGCTCTTCAGGAGTATTATTCCAAAATTGCAGAAAAGATAAATCAATATGATGTGGATTTTGTAGGTGCAGGTGAGAAGTACTATATCCAGAAAATAAAACCGTTCTATGTAAATCATCGCAGATACTTCGAAGTCACGTTTATCTCAGCAAAAGACAGAGAAAGCAAGGCCGGTCGGGTGATCGCTTTTACTAAGCTGCCGGTCATGAGCAACTATGCTTCCAGATTTCGTTTTCAAGAGGAGAGTATACAAATCCTTGGGAAAACCATGCCTGTGCTCCTGATTGTAGGCTGGGAAGTGTCATTGCGCGGCTGCGAATTTAAGAATTTTTCATTCATTCTCACCGGAAAGAAATCAGAAATACAGTATGGAGAGCAGCGGACGATTTGCCGCTTTTTAACAGAGAAGCGTTTTACTTTAACTGAAATCATGGACTTCCCAGAAAGGTCCTACCAAGAGATAACTGCTTTATGGCGCTCTCAGGCCAAGACAGGATATTTTTTTAATGTTTTGGATAAGTGTCGCAGAATAATCAGATCTGAGGAACCAGGACAGAATATACTTCGTTACCTTCTATTCGGAATGCACAATGCAATCATCAAGTCTCAGTGGCAAGAAGTAGGCAACGATAATCTTTCTGGCCTTTATTTATCAAATAAAAGTATTCCCTTTGATAAAATGCCATTTATCCAGTCTCCTGTAAACCATAATCCTCGGCTTGGAGCACTGTTTGAATGCATACCGACAAAAAGAAGAAAGCACGAGCTTCTGGCAAGGCAACTGAGAAACAATACGGAGATCTCTGGCCGAATATTCACTCCTATCGAAGAGCTCGAGCACTATGGTGATATCAGACAGCTGGCAAAAACATACAATAGGAAGCTGTGGTTCGGCCATATAGAAAGAAGCAAGATTGTTATTGATGGCAATTATGCGTTCATCAACGAATACAAGCTTGATACGTGCGAGATCATTAAG
>CADBNO010000273.1 GCA_902796105.1 uncultured Lachnospiraceae bacterium
TCCCCAGCGCATTTTTAACATCATCAAGCATTGCCATATACGTTTCCTCCCTCTTAGAATCCTACTTTTGCGATGGTGATCGCGCCGGTGGACAGCGTCGCAGAGTACAACGTTACGCCGTCTGCCGCCACCTCTGCTCCGGACGGCACCGCTGCGGTACCGTTGATGGAAAATCCCTCATAGTCAAAAGCAGGGATGAAATACACCACCGCCGCGGTCACATCCTCGCCAAAATCAAGACTCTTCACCGGCTCATTGGCCAGCAGGTTTCCACTGCCGGATGTCAGTTTGAACACACCGGGTTCCGTAGCGCTTACCGCGCTCACACTGGTGCCTGCCAGCGCCATCATGGTGCCAAGCAAAGTCAAAAGGTCCGTCTTGTTCAACTGTACTATTCTGTTCGTATTGATCATGTTTCTTTTCCTCCCTGTTTTTTTTAATTAAGGCGTAGCGTTCGTCCACGCCCCATCAACTACAGTCAGCACATCTCCATTGTCGGCTGCCGTCACATCCGGCAGCAATTTGTTTGCCGCCGGAATGCCTCCGAGGCTACTTACAAGTGTAGCAATCTGATTGATTGCTTCGGAATTTGTGGTAGCGACAAAATTGTTTTCATTTCCGCCGATCGCCACATACAATGCTTTTAATGCATCAACGTTTCCCATGCTGCACCTCCCGGATTAACCCTTAATGATCTTGTAGAAGCCTTTCGGATTGAGCACCTTGCCGTCCACTACAACCAGTGCTTTGTCAACCCACTCGTTCGTTTCGTCATCGAAGTATCTTCTCATTGTGAATCCAAAGTTCTCGTTGATGGCGTACTCTTCCGGCTGCCAGAACAGACCGACCACATCTCCTGCAGATGCCGTGTCAAAGTCAGCGATCACATCCGGCTCCACAAGGCTGATCTCCCGTCCAAAGAAGGTTCCGTTCGGATTTGCCGCATCTCCGTCATTCACAACAAGCCCTGTCGCCTGACGGAAAATCGGGTTATTGTTGGAGTCTGCCATCGTCTCCAAATAAGTCTCGACCGTAGACAGGGGGAAAACAAATTCTCCTCCGCGGTATCCCAAGGGAAGCTGCGCGAAAAATTTCTTTCTCCACTTTGTCCAGTCGCCAAACTCTGCTGCCGTCATGGTCACAGTGTTGGTCACGCGGGAATCCTTCAAGACACCAAGCATACTTCCGTCTCCGGATCCGTTCATGATGCCTTTATCCATCGCCTCCAGATATGCCACCGCAATAATCTTGGTGAGTTCTGCTTCAAATGCAGACAAGGTAAGGATCTGTGACAGGAAGGTCTGCGCGATGCGGATCTCGGCGGTGTGATATCCAAAGGTCACCGCGCCCAGCTCTCCGACATCCTGTCTGGGGGATACGGTGCTCTCGTTGATCCACTTGAATGTTGCCTGTAATGCACCAACAGGGATCTTCACGCCGCCGGGAACGGACATTTTACGAACCTTGTTGTAAAGGTTTCCGTAACGCTTCCGGACGGTATTGATCACCTCATTCATCACCGTCATGGGAATTGCCGCGCCGGTATCATTGGTGTTGATCGCATTTCCACGCACTTCAGCGGGAATCGTAACACCGCGCTGAACATATGCCATGAAAGCCCGGCGGTATTCCATCGTAGAAGTCACGTCTTCCTCTCTCTCTTCTCTTGTGGAGCTGACGGTCACTCCGGCCACGCCGATATTGCCGTTCACCTGATGCGCATCCGCAGGCGGAAGCTGTCTGATTTCCTGCTCCTGAGCACCCTGCCCACGCTCTTCCTCTGCAATGGCCGCCAGTTCGTCGTTCACTTCCTCGATCTCCGCATTGAGATCTGCGAGCTGATCATTGATCGCACGGACCTCATTCACATCCTGAGAAGCCTGTGCCCGTGCGGTAAGGTTCTGCTTTTTTGCAGTCAAACGCTGCAGTCTTTTTTCGAGAATCTTCTTTCTCATGATTTTTGTCCTCCTGTTTAAATGATTGATAACGTCATTGTTTTGGCTTTCGCCAGTTCCAAGTCGCTGTCCAGCGACTGTCCACGCTGCTGCCTCGCGCTCTCCAGCGCAGACCGGGCATTGTCCAACGCCTCCTTGCCCCGTGCCTGTATGTCAGTGGCCTCATACGCAGGGAATGTCACTGCGCTGACTTCCACAACACTACCTATCTTTTTGATCCTTCTGGTCGGATGATCTGATTCCAGATCCTGCCACTCCTCATCCTCTATTGAGAACATGAACGACATGCCCGTGATATCACCCCGCTGGACTGCTGAATACAGTGCCCGCGCATCCGCATTGTTCTCTGTATCCAGGACCACTTCTATTTTGAGCCCCATATCGTCCACCGTCAGAGTCATGGTGGAATTTCCGTTGTTCCGCCTGCTTCTGGCCAACGGAATCTTGCTCAGATCGTGGTTTACTAGGAATCGGACATCTGTCAAATCCGTGCCGGTCAGTGCCCCCCGCTCAATGATTTCGTTGAACCAGCCAAGATCCGTCATTGATTCATAGACGATTGGCCTTCCTACAATGATCTGTCCACGTTCTGTCTGCTCCGCGCGCACCTCAAAGCTATAGGACCTTTTTTCAAGCTCTTTTTTTGACATTTATACATCCTCCTTCTCTTCATCAACTATGTCAAATTTCGCATTTTTTCCGACTTGGTATTCATCCGCCTTGTCCGCATTTACCCAGTTCAAGCTCTGGAATCTCTTCCCTTCCAGTTCCGGAAGCGGCTGCAGACCAAGTATTGTCCGTTTCTCATTCTCAAAGAGGGCACCTGTGGGTGACAGCAGCTCGATCATATTGATCTTCTGCGTCATGGTCATGAACACAAGCCGCTCCGGATAAAACTCGATCCGATTCCCGAAGGTTTTTTCCCGTTCTGTGAACATCTTTTTGGTAAATGCCTGTGTGATTGAGATAATCAACGGTTCCAGTGTTTTTTGGTAAAACGCTTCATACTGTTCTTTCGTATAATCTCCCGTCAGGATGGCCAGCGGCACACCGAAATTTCGCAATATTTTTTCATCCAGGAACTTCAATGTGGCATCGTCCACGATCTCTGTTTTTCTCTCCAACGGAATGAACTCTGCTTTCATGTCAAGCGGTAAAAATCCACTCTCACTGTTGGCCAGCTTCTTTTCCATCTCTTCAAGGGCCGCTTGCACTTTTTCACCGTCCAGCAGTGTGTTGTATTTGACCACGCCATTCACGGCATAGCTGGCATTCATAGATTTAGCAATCCCCTGCAGAAGCTGTTTGTTCAGATCAAGTGTTTTTAATAATGCCTGATGATCCGGCTGGCCGTTCGCATCTCCACCCATGAACTGGTTCAGGGAATAGTTCAGTTTGATATGGATTACGTCCTCATACCGGATGGTTGTGGTCTCTCCGGAGCTGAAATAGAATTTCACAAACAGTTGTCCGCTCGCGTCCTGGATGAAATCCACCTGTGTCGGCTTGATCGGGTAGAGCGCTTCATAGTACCGCCTTTCCTCGCCTGTCTTTGGATCCGCCCATGTACGGTATGTAGGTATAATGAATACGTTATAGTTCATCAGCAGCATCCATGTCAGCTTTTCCAGAAAATCAGACGTAGTCATGATCGGATTGGGATTTTCCAGCACGTTCTGGATATCACCTTTCACCGGTACCGGATCCTTTTTAACATATCGCACATGGCATGGTGTCAGTTTCTTGATTTCGTCCACGATACATTTCAGTGCCTGCATCACTGCGTCTGAATAGTAGATATTTGTTCCGTACTGTCCATACACCGGCATGAGCCCGTCCAAGGTGGACGCATATCTGGTACCTTTGGGCTGTCTTTTTAACAATTTTGCAAACATATCAAAGAAATTCATTTTCTTCTCCTGTAATTTATTTGTTCTCTACCATTGCCTTAAACTCTGTACGGTACCGCCGCCACATTTCGTATACAATGGCAAGGCATACCGCACCGTCTATCCTTTTCTTGGTTTCCATTTTTACGATCAATGCAAAATTCTGTCCGTCTACCTTGACACCTGCGTTACCATAACACCATCTGTCTATCTCATGGTTGCGGTAGCGTATCAACTGATGCTTAAAATCCGCTTCACAGAGTTTGATCGCGTTGGAAAGAGTCCGCGCATCCTGGATGATCATGATAAGATCACTGTCATCTTTTCCACCCTTTGTCCATCCGTAATATTCCATGCGGGTGATCCAGTCTTTCGCAAATTTCTGGTCATATCCGCACTTCCACA
>CADBNO010000274.1 GCA_902796105.1 uncultured Lachnospiraceae bacterium
AACAGATCAAGAGCGTGGTGGAGAAGGTGGTGTTCCCTGCGCTGGATATGATCCTCGCCATCGCATTCTTTGTGAAACTTGGTGGCGCGTACTTTGATTATCGCCAGAGAGGACAGTTTGAATGGACCGGCCCCGCCATCCTCTTTGCCTGCCTGATTTTCAGCCTGATCGCGCCGAAATACATCTGGAATATCATCGGGATCTGAGCCAAGAAGAGAGAACAATTAAAAACCGGATCAGGACCCTCCTGCCGGATATAACCGATGAGGCAATGGTTGCATGGGTAGTGTATGTGGATGAAGTAGGCAGACATGGTTGCTTCACAAAGATACTCTTGCGTTAAAAGCACAATCCTGCTATAAATACCATTTGAGAGATAGGTATCAGAGAATCTTAATGAGAATGGAGGAATTGTTCTGTGTCTACCAAGAATACTATGAAGCATAATGCTGTCATTACAACGATGCTTTTGCTTGTATTATTTACGTTTTCCGCTTGTGCATCTGTAACTCCTGATGACCAAACATCAAAGGATTCCAATATTACGGAGAATGGTGCATCAACGGGCTGTTCAGACTATGATAATACAAGCACGCCTGAGTTTTTCAATGACCTCGGGAAAACGCTTGATGAATTGAAAAACGAGCATCCGGAAGGCAACGTGATTGTAAGGCCGGATGGATTTCCAGACAGTGCTGCTATATGCTTTGGAGCCTCAGAGTCGGAATATCTTTACTGCTTTTTCGGCGCACAGAGTGGCGATGCTGAAAAGGCTATGAACGAATATGAAGACCAGCTGGAATGTTCCGGTTTTGTCACCACCGCATGCATACTCTTTCCGGACATGGAAGATGAAATGTCCTTTGAAGATTTCTTCTCCTTGATTGGTGTTGACGATTATGAGTATTTAGGAGAAGATACGACTGCAGCAGGTTGGTTAAGATTCATGTATAACGGTATGGAGGTCATGGTGAATACAAACGAGGCTGCTTCTGGTGGTGGATGGAATTTCACAGGAGCGGAAATTGTGAAGCATAATGCTCCCGTGTCAATCGTGGACACGGAAATATTCAATACCAATCAGGACTTAGCGGATGCGGTCATGTTCGATTGATCTACATTATAATGGTCTAAAGCAAAATATTCTATAAGGAAAGCCGTCGCCCCGCCTGGGCGGCGGCTTTCTGCATTTCCGGAGGTGAGTGAAGATATTTATTGGGGACTTTGTTGCCGCGACAGTCCTGGATTAGGAAGTAGGCAGATGGTGTCACCCCGTATTTAGCAAGGAGCCTCATAAAAAGCTTGCATAAAAAGTGTTATCTTGATATAATACTATCAAAAAATTGATAAGGAGGGCTTTCTATGCAAATCAGACCATCCTCTGCTCTGCGGAATGAGTACACGCAGATCTCCGAGCTGGCAAAGGCATCCGGTGAACCGATCTTCATCACGAACAAGGGTGAAGATGACGGTGTTTATATGAGCATGGCAGCATACGAGGAGCGGGAAAAAATGTTCCGACACCGCGACAAAATTTATGCTGCGGAACTCAGCAGATTGAGCGGAGAGCCTGTCTGCACGCCGGAGGAGCTTGACGAAAGAATGGAGGAGCTGTTCCGTGCCTACGAAAAGTAAACTGGTCTATCTTCCACCTGCTCAACACGACTTCGAGGAGATCGTAAAGTATCACATTACGGAGGCAGGAACTCCCTACGCGCGGAAAATCTACAGTACGATGAAAACGACCATTAACCGTCTGCGAGATTTTCCGCTGATGGGGCAAACGCATCCGGACCCGATCCTTGCGGCAAGCGGTTACCGTAAACTTGTGCTGACGAAGACTTATGTTGCCATCTACAAATTGATTGGGGACACCGTCTACGTTTATGCGATCGTCAATGGCACAACAGATTATCCGCGGCTGCTCAAGTAAGCGCTGCAGTCAGATGCAAAACAAAATACTCTATATGAAAGGCCGTCGCCCATCTGGGCGGCGGCTTTCTGCATTTTCGGAGGTGAGCGAAGATATTTATTTGGAACTTTGTTGCCGCGACAGTTTTGGATCAGCTGGTGGACTGGATCTACGGGCAGATCGTAGGCTTTCTCGGCAATTTCTTTGCCCTCATGGGCAATATGGGCGTGGAACTTTTTGAACTGGAATGGGTCAGCGCCATTATTCTCTTTTTCTC
>CADBNO010000275.1 GCA_902796105.1 uncultured Lachnospiraceae bacterium
GGTGCCGATCGTTTTGTACTTCGGCAAGGAGAGGTGGGATGGTCCGAAAAATCTGCGGGATATGATCGATCTGGAGGAGTACCCGCAGGAGATCCGTGAGTTGATAACGGATTATCCGATACATCTGATCGAGGTGCGCCGGTATGAGGAATACGAAAACTTCCGAACAGATCTGAGGGAAGTGTTTGGATTCCTGCAAAGAGCGGAGGATAAGGAGAAGCTGAGTGAGTATCTCGAGAGCAATACGGAACGGTTCGAGAATTTAAGTACGGATGCCTATGACATCATCAGTGTCATGGGGCATTCGGAGGAGCTGCAGAAAATGAGGGAGAAGTTTCACAAGGAGAAAGGCGGGAAGAGTAATATGTGTCAGGCGATAAAAGATATGATCGAAGAAGGCAGGAAGGAAGGCAGACAAGAGATCGTGGTGAGCAGTGTGGAGAGTGTGATGCAAAATCTTGGGCTGGCCTTGGACGCGGCGTGTAAGGCGCTGAATCTGACAGAGGAAGAGTATGCCCGCGCGAAGGCAGCGGTGCGGTAAAGGTATGGGTGAAGGGAATCTCAGAACTGCCTTGACTTTTGGTCGCCCATCGTTTACGCTTGATTATACTGGGGAAAGCGATAGAGCGGTAAGGAGCGGACAGGTAGGCATGGTAGTAGGGATACTGGCGCATGTGGACGCGGGGAAGACAACCTTGGCGGAGTGCATGCTGCATCTGAGCGGAAAGCTCAGGGAAACAGGGAGAGTGGATCACGGTGATGCGTTTCTGGATCATTTTGCGCTGGAGAGAAAGCGCGGGATCACGATCTTCTCCAAGCAGGCCAGATTTGCGTGGAACGGGGTGGAGATCACGCTTTTGGATACGCCGGGGCATGTGGACTTTGCGGCTGAGATGGAGAGAACGCTCAGCGTATTGGACTGTGCGATATTGGTGATCAACGGGACGGACGGGGTCCAGGGGCACACGAGAACGGTGTGGAAGCTTTTGGACTATTATGACGTTCCTGTTTTTGTTTTTGTCAATAAAATGGATCAGCCCGGGAATGACCGGGATGCGTTGATGGAGCAGCTGAGACGGCAGTTGGACGGAAATTGTGTGTGCTTTTCGACCCAAAAGCGCGGGGAAGGCGTCAGGGAGAGAGATGCTGCGTGGCTGGAGGAGATCGCAACCTGTGACGAATCGCTGATGAACCGGTATCTGGAGTCCGGGGAGCTTACGGCAGGGCAGATCGCGCAGGCCATATGGGACAGGCGGATCTTTCCGTGTTATTTCGGCGCGGCGCTGAAGGAAGAGGGCGTGGCAGCTCTGTTGGATGGGATCGTGGAGTATGATAAGGCATTTCGGGCGGAGTATCCGGGGGAACAGGAGTATCCGGCAGAATTCGGTGCCAGAGTCTATCAGATCACGCGAGACAGTGCGGGGATGCGGCTCACACATATTAAGGTCACAGGCGGAAACCTTCGGGTGAAGGCATTTTTGGAAAATGGAGCGAGTGCCCAGAGTGATGCGGAGAGGTTTTCGGAGAAAGCTGACCAGCTGCGGCTGTATAACGGGACGGAGTATGTGCTGGCGGAGGAAGTGAAGGCCGGAGAGATCTGTGCGGTGACGGGGCTGACGAAGACTTTTGTAGGGCAGGGACTGGGCTTTGAGACGGAGAATGAGAAGCCGGTGCTGGAGCCGGTGCTGACCTATCGGATCGAATTGCCGGAGGGCGAGGACGCTGTGCATGTGCTGGGACTTCTCAGACAGTTGGAGGAGGAAGAACCGCTTTTGCATATTCTGTGGCAGGAGGAGACGAAGGAGATCCATGCACAGGTCATGGGAGAGGTACAGATTGAGATCCTGCAGGAATTGATTACAGAACGGTTTGGGCTTTCGGTCACATTCGGTGAGGGAAGCATCGTATATAAGGAGACTCTGGCGAAGCCTGCGATAGGGGTCGGGCATTTTGAACCGCTCAGACATTATGCGGAGGTGGAGCTGCTGCTGGAGCCGGGGGAACCCGGGAGCGGGATGCAGTTTGCCAGTGTGTGCAGTGAGGATGTGTTGGACCGGAACTGGCAGCGGCTGATATTGACTCACTTGGAGGAGAGGTCTCATGTGGGTGTGCTCACGGGGGCTGCGGTGACGGATCTGCGGATCCTGCTGGTGGCCGGGAGAGCCCATGCCAAGCATACAGAGGGCGGTGATTTCCGACAGGCGACCTATCGGGCGGTGCGGCAGGGGCTGCGCAGCGGGGAGAGTATTTTGCTGGAGCCCATGTTTTCCTTTTTGTTGGAGCTGCCAACGGAGCATCTGGGCAGAGCTATGTCGGATGTGCAGCGGATGTATGGCAGTTTTGAGACGCCGGAGACGGAGGGAGACAGAAGTGTGCTCCGGGGAAGGGCACCGGTGGCGACTATGCGGGATTATCAGAGAGATGTGGCGGCATATACGCACGGGACAGGACATTTGGCCTGCACGCCGGATGGGTATGCGCCCTGTCATAACGCGGAGGAAGTGATCGCACAGAAGGGGTATGATCCGGAGGCGGATGTGGCGAATCCGACGGGATCGGTGTTCTGTGCGCATGGCGCGGGATATCTGGTGGACTGGGATCAGGTGCCGGCATATGCTCATGTGGAGATCCCGGCGGATATCCGGGCGATAGTCGAGCAGGTACAGCAGGGAGGTCCTCATGCGGGCGGCTGGGCGGGAAGCCCCTCAGATGGCCGCTGTTTGGATGCGGTGGATAAAAACACCGGCAGAGTCGGGGGAGCGGCGGCTCGCGGAGGTGCGGAGCGTTATATCACGCAGGAGGAAATTGAGCAAATTTTTGCACAGACCTACGGGAAAAACGAGAAGGATGAGCGGCATCGCAGACGTTATCATGTGACCAGACGGGACAGCAGGATGAATCCTGCAGGCGGTCAGACGGGAGAAGCCGGCGCTGCAAAGAAGTCCTGTCTGCTGGTGGATGGCTATAATATTATTTTTGCATGGGACGAGCTGCGGGCGCTCTCGGAAGTCAATATTGACAGTGCCAGAGACAGGCTGATGGATATTTTGAGCAATTATCAGGGAACACTGGGAGGAGAACTGATCCTGGTGTTTGACGCTTATAAGGTCAAGGGCAACCCGGGAAGTGCCATGAAATATCACAATATATATGTGGTGTTTACCAAAGAGGCGGAAACGGCGGATCAGTATATCGAGAAGACAGTGCATGAAATGGCGGATCAGTATCAGATCACAGTGGCAACATCTGACCGTCTGGAACAGATGATCATCTGGGGAGACGGCGCGATGCGGATGTCGGCGAGAGGATTGTATGAGGCGGTGGAGCGGGAAGCGGATCGGCTCAGAGAGAACTACATGGCTACATGAAGAACTGTATGGAACGGTTGCCATTGCGAGGAGGCAGGATTGCGCTCAACTCTTTTTTATGATAAGATACCCACTGGGAGGATGAGAGGATGATTTATCAGTTTTTGGAGGTAGAGAATAGTTTGATCGCCTTTGGCGGAATTCTGGCGGCATTTGCACTTACCGTGATCCTGACCGGAAGATTGAGTGCCTATCTGCCGAAAGACGGTGGAAGGGAATTCGCGCATGACGGAAAACTGTCTGCGGGAAAGCCAAGGGGTGCCGGCATCATTTTCGTGCTGGTATTTGTAGCTGCGGTGCTTCTGTTTGTTCCGCTGCAGGTGGAACTGACGGTTTATCTGGTGCTTATCGTTCTGTGTATGCTGACGGGATTTTTTGATGATGCGGCTGAGAAACCGTGGGGAGAATATAGAAAGGGGTTGTTGGATCTGTGTATTGCCGTGATGACGGCGTTGAATTTTCTGCAGCATAATTCCAGTGAGGTGGAACTGGCTTTTTTTCATCTGAAGTTTACTTTGAATCCGATCCTGTTTGCTGTGCTTGCCGTGGTGTTGGTGTGGGCTTCGGTGAATGTGACGAACTGCGCGGATGGCGTGGACGGGTTGTCGGGTACGCTTGCGATCATTACGTTGGTCACGATCTATTATATCGACCGGATCAAGGCGACATCGGACAGCTTTTCATTCCCGATCCTGCTGTTTGCGGCATGTCTTTTGGGGTATCTGTGGTATAATGCCACACCGAGCAAGCTGATGATGGGAGATGCGGGAAGCCGGGCTATGGGGCTGATGATCGCAATTGCGATCCTTAAGACCGGAAGTCCGTTCCTCTATATTCCGGTAGCTCTGGTACTGATCCTGGATGGGGGTCTGGGGCTGATCAAGGTGTTCTTGTTACGTTTTTTCAAAATTCATATTTTCAAGAATACCAGAATGCCGCTGCATGATCATGTGCGGAAGGTGTTGGGATGGTCGAACACGCAGACGGTGTATCGGTTTGCCATTATCCAGATCGTGCTGTCGGCCGCGGTGATCTACGGGATGCAGATATAGCAAGGGATATGTGGTGTGCAGCTGAGGCAGGATACCGGTGGTGTATAAAATTGTTGGAGAGGTGAAGGAAAATGTTTGATGAATTGACTCCGAGCGATATCAAGAAAATGGAGGAAGAGATAGAGTACCGAAAGCTGGTGGTACGTCCCAAGGCGCTGGAGGATGTGAAGGAGACCAGAGCACATGGGGATCTGAGTGAGAATTTTGAGTACCATGCGGCAAAGAAATATAAGAATCAGAATGAGAGCAGGATCCGGTATCTGGAGAGGATGATCCGGACGGCAAAGGTGATCTCGGAGGATTCGGCGGAGGATGAGGTCGGGATCAACAATACGGTGAAGGTGGCATTTCTGGATGACGGAAGTGAGGAAACATATAAGATCGTCACGACTGTGCGGGGAAATTCCCTGGCGGGGCTGATCAGTAACGAGTCGCCGCTGGGCAAGGCGCTTCTGGGTAAAAAAGTCGGGGATGTGGCGCATGTACAGGTAAATGACACTGTGGGATATGATGTGAAGATCTTGAGTTTTGAAAATACGGAAGATGGCGGGGATAA
>CADBNO010000276.1 GCA_902796105.1 uncultured Lachnospiraceae bacterium
GATTTTAGACAAAGTTACACCTGTGTCTGCTGTGCTTGCATGGGGGACTGTCGCGGAATATAATGACAAAATTGATTTTGGATGGCAACAGCCGATTCGGAGGACGCTGGCATGGAATAGTGGAGAGGAGATATATGCAGAGATCGGAGGTTCTAAGGCTATCTATCAAAACTGCACTGCGGCCTGTCTGATCCCTGCGAGTGAAACAGTAAAGGAAGCGTTCAGAAAGATAAAGCAGGGTGATTACCTGCATTTGACCGGCTATATCGGGGATGTTTATTGCAGGAAACCGGACGGAGAATATATAGGGCTTGGGTCAGGGGATCTCGGAAAGAACCTGAAAGGAGAAGCCCAGGACATTTATTCCGTGATCTATGTGACCAAGATTGAGTGGGTAAAGTAGGGGATGATAGGAATGATGGGGCAGGAAAACAAGGAAAAACAGATCAGAGCAGTCTATACAGATACAACAATCCGTGTATATCAGGCATATTGTCTGGAAATCGCGGAGGAAGCCGTGCGGCTCCAGACATTTGGCAGTCATTTTAGCTTGAACCGTATGACGTGGATCAAGCCGTCTTTTCTGTGGATGATGTACCGCTGTGGTTGGGCGGGAAAGGAAGGGCAGGAGCGAGTGCTGGCAATCGACCTCACCAGAGAGGGATTTGACAGCGCAGTGAAGCAGGCAGTTTTGTACTCTTACAAGGAAGAGTGTGGTCTTTCTAGGGAGGAGTGGAAGAAGTTGGTGGAAAAAAGCGATGTGCGCGTACAGTGGGATCCGGAAAAGGATGTGCATGGCAATAATCTCCCCTATCGATCGATCCAGATCGGGCTGCGGGGGCAGGCCGTGCGGGATTATGTGGAAAAATGGATCGTGCGGATGGAGGACATCACAGAGGAAGTGAAGCGGCTGGATGCGCTGCGGCATCAGGGAGTGGATATTTTGGGTCTGTTGCCAAAAGAGGAGATTTATGTGGGACCGTGAAAAATTATATTGTCCGGGATTTTTCAATTGTACAAAAAGGGTAGAAAAGAGCTGCGGTAAGAATAGGGTGGACTTTAGCCCAAATTTGGAGTAAAATGCAGTAAGAAGTGATTTAGGATATGATTTGATGGCAGTTTGACAGGAGCAGGTTATGGAGACGAGCGTAAATCCGCGTTCCTTGAGCGTCGGCGTGCTGGCCGGGGGCAAGAGTTCGCGGATGGGGCAGAATAAGGCCCTTTTGCAAATGGAATCGAGACGGTTTATTGACCGCATCTGTGAAGAACTTTCGGGTTTTTCGGAGGTGCTTATTTCTGATGCAAAAAAGGGAACTTATGAGGATCTGGGGCTGAAGGTCGTATATGACGAGCATGCGGACATCGGTCCGTTGGAGGGTATTTATCAGATCCTTTCCAATGCGAAGGAGGACTATGTATTCATCTGCGCAGCGGACATGCCTTTTATCAAAAAAGAGCTTGTGGAGTATATGGCCGAGTTTATCTCCTCGGACTATGACTGCTATTGCATGGTGGATGAGGATCATATTCATCCGCTTTGTGCAATCTATTCAAAAAAGATGCTGGACACAGTGCGGGAGCAGATTGAGAGCGGAAATTACCGTATCCTGCAGGTGCTGCGCAAGGTTCGGACGAAATATATCAGGTTAAGCCAGTCCTGCTTTGACAGGCGTATTGTGCGGAATATCAACACCAGGGAAGAGTATGCGGAATGTCTGAAACCCTGGGTGTTCTGCGTGAGCGGGATCAAGGACAGCGGCAAGACAGGGTTGATCATCAAACTGATCAATGAGTTTATCAAGGACGGAAAATCGGTTGCGGTGATCAAGCATGACGGACACGAGTTTGTCTGCGATCACGAGGGGACGGACACGTATCGCTTTACCCAGGCGGGAGCGGTGAGCAGCGCCATTTTTTCGGATACCCAATATTTCGTTCATTGCAGGAAGAAGACGACGGCGGAGGAGTTGATCCGTTTCGCAGCTTCGCAGGAGGACGTGGATGTGGTGATTCTGGAGGGCATGAAGGAATCCGCGTACCCAAAGATTGAGGTGGTGCGGGGCGCAAGATCGCGGACGCCGGTCTGTGATGTGTCGACCCTGATCTGTATTGCAACCGATGTAGTATCCCAGGAAAGTGTATCTTGTCCGGTGTTGGACATGGATGACGGTCATGGGATTTTTTTGTGCGTAAAAAACTACTTCGAGAGGTTTTGAGTATGAAGTTGATTGAGACAAAAGACGCTGTGGGCCAGGTGCTCTGCCATGATATTACACAGATCATTCCGGGTGTGGTGAAGGATGCGGTGTTCCGAAAGGGACATATCATCACCGAGGAGGACATTCCGGTACTGTTGTCGGTGGGCAAGGAGCATCTCTATGTGTGGGAGAAAAAGGAGGGTATCCTGCACGAGGATGAGGCCGCGGCGATCTTACGGGATATCTGCATTAATGAAAATATGTCAGCTTCCGAACCCAAGGAGGGAAAGATTGAGATCAAGGCGGAAACCGACGGGCTTTTGAAGATTGACACGAAGCGGTTAAATGCGGTGAACGGTCTGGGCGAGATGATGATCGCCACGGTCCATGGAAATTTTCCGGTGAAGAAAGGGGACAAGCTGGCGGCTACCAGGGTGATCCCATTGGTTATCGAGGAAGAAAAAATGAAGCGGGCGAAGGAGACTGCGGGAGAGAAACCGTTGCTGCAGATCCTGCCTTTTGGGCATATGACGGTGGGGATCGTGACCACCGGAAGCGAGGTGTTCAAAGGGCGGATTGAGGACGCCTTCGGACCGGCGATCCGGGCAAAGCTGGCGGAATATGACACAGAGATACTGGGGCAAAGAATCGTGGATGATGACCAGGAGAGCATCGTGGGCGCCATCGGAGAGTTTGTGGCGCAGGGTGCGGATCTGGTGCTCTGCACCGGCGGGATGAGCGTGGATCCGGACGACAAAACTCCGGGAGCGATCAAGGCTTTCGGTGCGGACATTGTTTCCTACGGTGCGCCGGTACTGCCGGGAGCCATGTTTCTGGTGTCTTATTATGAGTCGGATGGCAGAGTGATCCCCATTCTGGGACTGCCGGGTTGTGTCATGTACGCGAAGCGGACGGTGTTTGATCTGATGCTGCCGAGGATCCTGGCGGGAGAACGTCTGACCCCGGAGGATATCAGTGCGTATGGGGAGGGGGGCTTATGCCTGAACTGTCCGGTGTGCCATTTCCCGAACTGCGGGTTCGGCAAGTAATGGAAGAAATAATGTAAGAGGAAGATGCGATGGGTGAGTTTACACATTTTGATGAAGAAGGCAACGCCGTTATGGTGGATGTGACGGAGAAAGAGAACACGGAGCGGATCGCGGTTGCAGAGGGCTGCATCAGAGTTAACAGAGAGGTGTTTGACGCCATCAAAAATCATACGGCGAAAAAGGGAGATGTGCTGGGTACGGCGCGGATCGCGGGAATTATGGCGACGAAGCGGACGGCGGATCTGATCCCTATGTGTCATCCGCTGATGCTGAC
>CADBNO010000277.1 GCA_902796105.1 uncultured Lachnospiraceae bacterium
ATCCTGATCCATCTTTCTGTCGTTTGCAAACACGTCCCCCACCAGCTTCAACGCCTGCTTCTGCGCCTGCGCTTTCTTCTGCGCCACGGGATCAAAGGCCGCCTTCAGACCGCTGGCGTCCAACGATTTCGTGCTGCCTGTCTTTACGCCGCCAGCTTTTGCTCCGCCGTTTTCCTGCCCTGCGACCGCACCATGTCTGGTTCTCGCAGTTTCATCCCCCATGAATATCGTCGTATTATTTACCTTCATACGCGCCCTCCTTAGCTTATGCAGAATCGTCCCCAAAACCTCCGATTCCTTGGGACATCCCTTTCCCTTATTACATGATCTTCACCCTGCAACTATATATCATATCGGTTGTCACGCCATCAAAACTTAGTGTAGATCAGCCCGGTTTGAGACCGTTTCGCGCCGTTTCGTTCCGTTCCCCCCTTCCGTTTATTCTGCTCTTTGGCTCTTCTGCCACATCTACACCGGCATATCCTTCATCTCAAAGTCTTTACCCTTGTAATTCCATATCGCACATCCGATCCCGTGCTTTGCGAACACTGCCCGGATGTCAGCCAGCCAGCGCTTCTTATCCTCCACATCCGCCAGATCGATCACGCCATACTCTCCGCAGTATAGTGCCACCTGATCCATTTCGGCTTTCTCAATTGCCGGCGCAAAAATATCCTCAAAGAATCCCTCTCCGATCTCCCGGATGCCTTCCTTGTAGACAGCTCCTGCAATATCCGCAGTCAGCGTTTCACCGATCGCCTTGTATTCCTTTAATGTCTTGGGATAGCCGATCCTGAAATCCAACGGCATTCCGTCCATCCAGTACGCTCCCTGGTGCGTGAAGATCATCGGCTCATAGCAATGGAAATTATAGACGATCCGGTCATCCAAAGGCACCTCCAAAAGGGGCACGCTCAGCACATTATTGTAACGCACACCACCTACGACAATGTAACTGTTCGGCACGATGCTCCGCATCATCCTGATATACTTCTCCAGCACCTTATTCCACGCATCTGCCACTTCCTCCAACACCACCTCGTTCAGCGGCTCAAACGCCACCTGCTCCGGATATTCCGCAAACCGCTCCGCGATCTCCTTCCACAGATCCAGGAACCGCGCCTGCAGCGCCTCATCATAGAAAAACTTCTTCCTGTCCATATCCTTTTTCAACGGATCAAAGGAATATCCATAACACTCATGCAGATCGATGAGCATATTCAATCCATACTCCGCACACCACTCACGGCAGTCAAACAAATGCTGAAATCCCGTTTCGATCCAGTTACCGTCATCATCCTGCAGCACGTTGTAATCCACCGGCACTCGCACATGGTCATAGCCCTGCTTCGCGATCTGCGCGATGTCCTCTTTTGTGATATAGGATGCAAAATGCGCCTCATCATACTTGTCAAACTGAGAGATCCAGCCCCCTAAATTGACTCCCTTTTGAAACCCCTTAAATACCTTCATGTTCCCCTCCTTTATTCATACAACTTAATTATCCCGACATTCCTCCGCATACCCTTTGTACAAAAATCAATTCGCTTGTGAGTTTATTTTATCACAGGATGCTTCCGCCGACAACCTTTTACGCGTAGCTTTACCCCTGCATCCACTCCGCACATTCCTTCAGGTGACCTATGATCTGAATATGCTGAGGGCAGGCCCGCTCACACTGGCCGCAGGCAATACAATCTTCCGCTTTTCCCACAGCTTCACCGGCCGTCGCTTTCCGGTAATCCGCGGCACATTCCTCGATCAGACCGTTTCCAATACGTTTGTTCATTGCACTGAAAATATCAGGGATCGGAATCTGTCCGGGGCATCCCTTGGTACAATACCGGCAGGCTGTACAGGGAATTGTCTTTGACTGACCCATGATCCGCTGCGCCTCCTGGATGATCTTCCTCTCCTCAGCGTTCAACGGCACAAAGTCCTTCATATAAGACAGATTATCCTGCATCTGCTCCACATTCGACATTCCGGAAAGTACCGACAGTATGCCGTCTAACGAAGCCACAAACCGGATTGCCCATGACGCAGCCGACATGTCAGGCGCATAATCCTTAAATAATTTTAGAATCTCCTTCGGCGGAGCAGCGAGATTTCCTCCCTTCACCGGCTCCATGACCGTAATGTATTTCCCATATTTACGCGCCACCTCATAGTTGGCTCTGGACGCAACTGACGGATTCTCCCAATCGGCATAATTAATCTGCAGCTGCACGAACTCCACCTCCGGGTGCTCTTGCAGAATCTGCTCCAGCAGCTTCGGACCCGCATGGAAAGAAAAGCCAACATGCCGGATCAGCCCCTCTTTTTTCAGGTTGTTCACATAATCCCACAAACCGTATTTTTCATAGCTCTTATAATTGTTTTCCATCAGGGAATGGAGCAGATAGTAGTCTATATAGTCTGTCCCCATGCGCTTCAGGCTGGTGTCAAACTGCTTTTTGGCCATATCCGCCGAGAAAGCGATCGGCGCATAAAGCTTGGTCGCAATAGTATAACTCTCCCTTGGATGTCTGTCCACCAACGCCTTCTTTGCAGCTTCCTCCGAGCCGGGATACACATGGGCAGTGTCAAAATATGTGAACCCCGCCTCCAGAAAACGATCCACCATCTCGCTGGTCTGCCTGATATCGATACTGATCCCCTTCTTAGGCAAACGCATCAACCCAAAACCTAACTTCTTCGTGTTTTCCAATGGCAAATTATTCATCTTCTCCTCCTTCCTTGTGCAATGAAATCTATATTCCGCGCTGTATGTTCACGCTTTAACCATAATTTTATGATACCCTGCCCGGGAAGGAAAGTCAATTCCCGCATGTCATAATGAACTGTCCCCTTTGTCACAGCCCGAATTCCCGGAACAGCTTCTTCTGGAACGCAGCATCCGCCACCGCTCTCTTCAGATCCTCCAGCCGATCGTTTTGCAGCAACAAGGCATTTAAGTGATTTGCCTTATCCAATCCACGTTTTTCCCCACGTTTTTCTCCACGCTTTTCCCCACGCTTTTCTCCACGCTTTTCGCCTCGCTCTTCGCCGCGCTCTTCATACTTGTCCAGTAATTCACACATTTTCACATTCTCCTTCCCGATGACCTCTTTGGTCTGTTTTTTATAACGCACATCTCCCGTCAATGCATATAGCATCCACAGGAACGCTTCCGGATGCCGGATCACCCGGTCTCCCGGATCGTA
>CADBNO010000278.1 GCA_902796105.1 uncultured Lachnospiraceae bacterium
GACCATACATATGATGTGACCGGTTCGCTGTGCGAGAATAACGATAAGTTTGCCATCGACAGAGAACTTCCGGAGATCGAGATCGGAGATTACATCGCCATTCATGATACCGGTGCACACGGCTTTGCCATGGGCTATAACTACAACGGCAAATTAAAGTCTGCGGAGCTTCTGCTGCATGAGGACGGCAGTGTGGAGCTGATCCGCCGGGCGGAGACGCCGAAGGATTACTTTGCAACCTTTGATTGTTTTGATTTTTATAACAAGCTGGATTTTTAGTGGCTGAGTGTAAATTGCTTCTTCACAGGCACGTTTTGGGGAGAAGAGGCATGTTTTATGACGGGAGCAGATGCTATGAGATATCCGGAATATCTTCCCAAGGGAGGCACCATCGGTTTTGTGGCGCCTTCCTTTGGCTGTAATATAGAGCCGTATAAGAGCGGTTTCGACAATGCACAGAAAAAATTTAAGGACTTAGGGTATTCCTTGCAGCTTGGACCTAACTGCTACGCAGGTGAGGGGATTGGCATCAGCAACAGCCCTCAAAAGTGTGCAGACGAGTTGATGGAGGCTTATTGCGATGAAACATCCGACGTGCTGATCTCCTGCGGAGGCGGCGAGCTGATGTGCGAGATCTTGTCCTATATGGATTTTGAGCGCATCAAGGCAGCAAAGCCTAAGTGGTATATGGGGTATTCAGACAATACGAATTTTGCTTATCTGCAGGCGACGATATGTGACACGGCGGCGGTTTACGGTCCCTGTGCACCGGCATTTGGCATGGAGCCCTGGCATCCGGCGATCGAGGATGCTTTTAGGGTTCTGACCGGTGAGAAAACGGAGCTGTCGGGGTATGAGAGCTGGGAGCGGGAATCCCTGAAAACGGAGGAGAATCCCCTTGTGCCGTATCATGTGACTGAGCCGCGTATCCTGCGTACCTATGTAGGACACAGCTTACAGACCGGCCTGGAAGGGAACGGGGCGGCAGACTGCGCAGGATCGGAAGGTACAGGATCGGAAGGTACAGGATCGGGTGAAGAAATCCGGATGCAGGGGCGCCTTCTGGGAGGCTGCATGGATTGTCTGGTGACGCTGCTGGGAACCCGTTTTGACCACACGAAAGAGTTTGTCGAGCGCTACAAAGAGGACGGGATCATCTGGTTTCTGGAAGCCTGTGACCTGAACGTGTTCGGGATCCGCCGCGCGATGTGGCAGATGGAGGAGGCCGGCTGGTTTGAACATGTGAAAGGTTTTCTTATCGGGCGTCCGTTGTGTTTCGGTCAGGAAATGATGGGACTGGATGCGTATGAGGCGGTTTTGAAAGTAGCCGGGGAGAAAAATGTTCCGGTCATCATGGATGTGGACCTGGGACATCTTCCGCCGATGATGCCGTTGATCGTAGGCAGTCTGGGGGAAGTTTCAGTGACGGGAAATGACCTGCGGATCCGGATGGTGTGTCGGGATTGATAGCGTGACAGCGTTCCCATGACGGAAGCGGAAACAAAAAAGACGGGGAGTTTACAGATATGAATATTGGTTCTGATAACTCGGTATATTATATCATGTTTATGGATAAACCGGTGGTGAAGATCGATATGGGAAAGGGTGATGTCTCCTTCAGGGAAGATTTTTGCCCGTATGACCTTACCCTGATCGAAGAGCCGGTAAATTTCAATGAACGTTTTAAAAATCTCACGGCATTTATGGAGTGGTGCGCAAGGCGGGTGCGCTTCATGGAGAGACAGTATGCGCCGCAGCTTTGCAGTTCATTGAACGTGCCGCTGGACGATGAACCGAGACATCTTGCGGATATTGCGGTGGCCTATCACGGGAGCACGATGCAGGATGTCTGGTGGATCAAAAAGAGAGACTCCGATATAAAATATGGTGATGTTTCCCTGTTTCGAAATAAAAAAGAAAATCTGCTGACCATCGTTTCTCTGTTTGGAGAAATGGTTAAAACAAGCGGCAGGCTGGAGAACTGGGCAGACCTGACCATAGGCGGTTTCTCTCCCAAATCATGGATATATGAAGACGGCGCTTTTTATCTGTATAAGAACAGCCGCAATACCATGGGAGAGGTTGCGGCAAGTAAAGTGCTTGCGTCAATGGGAGTCAATGTGGTGCCCTATGAGCAGGTCAGGATCCGGGATACCTTGTTTACGAAGTCGCCCTGTTTTACCTCGGGGCAGGTGTCTTTTGTCTCCTGCAACGCGCTGGTGCGCAAGAAGGGGATCAAAATTATAGATCAGATCCGGAGTTCCTTCTCGAAGGAGTATGCGAATCTGATCGTGTCCACGTATCTTGTGGGAAATGAGGATCTGACAGATAAGAGCTGGGGATGCCTTATGAGCAACCAAAGCGGAAAAATACTGGGGATCGCACCGTTGTTTGGCTTTGAGAAATGTTTTCTCAAATATGATGCGATGGCAAACTTTGTGATCCATGAAGTGGCGTCAAATTATGCGGCGCTGGCGGAGATTGATTACGATGCGGCAGATATTTCTGTGGTGCCGGAGCATTTCCGCGATACCTTCCGCAA
>CADBNO010000279.1 GCA_902796105.1 uncultured Lachnospiraceae bacterium
ATTTATGCCGAAGCCGAAGTCCGGTGTGAACGGTTCCGGCATGCATGTAAATATGTCTTTGCACAAAGGGGATAAAAATGTATTTGCTGATCCGGCGGATGAACTGGGGCTGAGCAGGGAAGCCTATTGGTTTATCGGAGGTTTGATGAAGCATATCAAGGGGATGGCAGCGATCACGAATCCATTGGTCAATTCGTATAAGCGACTTGTTCCGGGATATGATGCACCTGTTTATATCGCGTGGAGCACGACGAACAGAAGTCCTTTGATCCGGATTCCTACAGTAAAGGGAGACAGTACCCGCATTGAGCTGCGCAGCCCGGATTCCGCAGCTAACCCGTATCTGATGCTGGCGGTCTGTCTGATGGCGGGATTGGACGGTATTCAGAACCGGATCATGCCGCCTGCAAGAGTGAGCGGGAATCTGTTTGAGATGACGGATGAGGAGAGAGAACAGGCCGGAATTGAGAAGCTGCCTTCCAGTTTGTGGGAAGCCATAGAGGAACTGGAAAAGGATACTTATATCTGCGATGTGCTGGGTGATCATTTGTGTAAAAAGTATATTGCGGCGAAGCGGGAAGAGTGGAATCAGTATTGTGCCCAGGTGTCTCAATGGGAAGTGGATCAATATTTGAATAAATACTAAACCTCTTGTAAGAAGCAGCGAGAGGAGGTGGGTATTTGACAAATATTATTATAGCACTGCCAAAGCTGGATAATGCGAAGAGCATCAAAAATATCCTGGTGCGGAGCGGCATACCGGTCACAGGTATCTGTACGACCGGGGCGCAGGCATTGAGTCTGGCGGACAGCATGCATGACGGCGTCCTGATCTGCAACTATAAATTGGCGGATATGATGTATGATCATCTGCATGAATGCCTGCCAACCGGATTTGAGATGCTTCTCATGGCACCGCAGGCGGTGATCAGCGAGTGTTACGGAAACGATATTGTATGCCTTTCCATGCCGCTCCAGGTGAATGATCTGATCAATACGGTCAACATGATGGCGGAGGGCGTTGAGCGGAAACGCCGGAAGAAGAAAATGCAGCCGAAGGTGAGAAATGCCGAAGAACAGGCGATGATCACTGAAGCGAAAAAGCTTCTCATGGAGAGAAATCACATGGATGAGACAGAAGCACATCGGTATCTGCAAAAATGCAGTATGGACAGTGGAACCAATATGGCGGAGGCTGCCCAGATGGTGTTGGTGATGATGAAAGAGTAGTAGGGAGGAAATAACGTGAAATTTACAAAGATGCAGGGATGCGGAAATGATTATGTATATGTCAATGGATTTGAGGAGAAGATTCCGCAGGAGAAGAAACCGGAGATTGTAAGGCGCCTCAGTGACAGGCATTTCGGGATTGGCGGCGATGGGGTAATTTTCATTAATCCTGCGGAGGAAGCGGATTTTGAGATGGAGATGTACAATGCGGACGGCAGCCGTTCAGAGATGTGTGGGAACGGAATTCGCTGTGTGGCGAAATTTGTATACGACAAGGGATTGACTGATCAGGAGCATATTACGATCGTCAGTGCAGGAAAAGTCAAATATCTGGAGCTTACTGTCGAAGGAAAGACCGGGACGGACAGAGGAGTGGTTACAAAGGTGCGCGTCAATATGGGCAGTCCCATTCTGGTGCCGGAGGAAATTCCGGTGCAGGCGGACGGAGAGCAGGCGGTGGACGAGCCGATCCTTGTGCAGGGACAGGAGTACCGCATGACCTGTGTGTCCATGGGAAATCCGCATGCGGTGGTCTTTATGAAAGATGTGGCACAGCTTGACATCGACAAGGTGGGCCCTTATTTCGAAAATCACGAGCGGTTCCCCAGACGGACGAACACCGAGTTCGTGGAGGTGCTCGACAGGAAGCATGTGTTCATGCGGGTATGGGAGAGAGGCACCGGCGAGACTCTGGCATGCGGTACCGGATGCTGTGCCACAGCGGTGGCCTGCGTATTGAACGGGCTGACGGAGAACGCGATCACGGTAAAGGTTCTGGGCGGCGAATTGCAGATCGAATGGGACAGAGAGCAGAATGTGGTGTTTATGACAGGACCTGCGGAAATTGTATTTGAAGGGGAAGTAGAGGTGTAGAGATAAAATGTTCAGGTTAAATGAGAATTATTTGAAACTGCCCGGAAGTTATCTTTTTTCTACCATCGGAAAAAAAGTGAACGCTTACGCGGCTGCACATCCGGAAAAGAAGATCATCCGATTGGGGATCGGTGATGTAACGCAGCCGTTGGCGCCTGCGATCATTGAGGCGATGCATGTAGCGGTGGACGAAATGGGAAAAGCAGAGACATTTCATGGATATGCGCCGGACCTGGGATATGAGTTTTTGCGTAACGCCATAGCGGAAAATGATTATAGATCCAGAGGTTGCGAGATTGCGGCGGATGAAATCTTTATCTCTGACGGGGCAAAATGTGATTCCGGAAATATTCAGGAGATTTTCAGCACAGACAATAAGATCGCTGTCTGCGATCCTGTGTATCCCGTATATGTGGATTCCAACGTAATGGCGGGCAGGACCGGAACCTATAATGCGGAAACAGGTACCTGGTCCGATGTGATCTATATGCCCTGTGTGGCGGAGAATGGATTTGCCCCCGAGCTGCCGAAGGAGACTCCGGATCTCATCTATCTGTGCTTTCCGAACAATCCAACCGGTGCGACGATCACAAGAACGCAGCTGCAGGAATGGGTGGACTATGCAAATAAGGTCGGCGCCGTGATCATCTACGATGCGGCATATGAAGCATATATTTCTGAAGCGGATGTACCCCACAGTATCTATGAATGTGAAGGGGCGCGAACCTGTGCCATTGAGCTTCGGTCTTTCTCCAAGAATGCCGGATTTACCGGGGTACGTTTAGGCTTTACTGTGGTGCCAAAAGAGTTGAAGTGCGGGGATGTGGCATTGCACTCGCTGTGGGCGAGACGCCATGGTACAAAATATAACGGTGCACCTTATATTGTCCAGCGCGCAGGCGAGGCGGTTTATTCCGAGGCGGGTAAGGCGCAGCTGAAGGAGCAGGTTGCCTATTACATGAGAAATGCCCATTACATTCTGAATGGGCTGCGGGATGCCGGATTTACGGTTTCCGGCGGCGTGAACGCCCCTTATATCTGGCTGAAAGCGCCGAAGGGTATGACAAGCTGGGAGTTTTTTGATCATTTGCTGGAAAAAGTGAATGTAGTGGGAACGCCGGGATCAGGTTTCGGACCCAGCGGCGAAACCTACTTCCGCCTGACTGCGTTCGGAAGCTACGAGAATACGGTGGAAGCGGTAGACAGGATCAAAGGTATTTGATCCGATCAAAAATATCTGATCCAATCCCCAATAGTTAATCTGATCAGATGTATTATGATGCATCATGATGCATGTTTTGAGGGCTGTCCTTCGGGGCAGCCTCTTTTGTGGCGGATGGTGCAATGGTGGATAGAAATCTGACCCGTTCTGCGGTATATACTTCAATCTGCTTCCAGAGAGAATGCAGTTGTTTTTTGTGGGCACACAGTTTTTCCGTGCAATTCTGGCAGCGGAGATAATTGTTGGTATTCTCGGAGAACCGTTCCGGATGTCTGTAAAAGGTGATCTCCCATCTGATCAGCAGAGCCACAGATAAGAGAAGCAGGCTCCATGAATACTTTCCGGGGATAAAGAAGAGCGGTGTAAACATCATAGCATAGTCCCAGTTGTAGATCCGGCAGGTGCTGCAGCACTTATTTTTTAGAAACCATGACTGGAACGGGCAGAAAAATAAAATACATATCAGGTCGCAGACAGAGTAAGCGCTAGCCAGCAGGATCATGATCCCGTCATCCAGATAGCCTGCCATATGCAGAGCTCCGAAGAGAGCATTGAAGCAGATCCAGATCAAAGCCACCAGCATTACTGCGTTGTTGTCATGGATCACAATGTCTGTGTTGCCTGACTTTTTATAGTTGCGGGCAAACTGTTTCTGACAGCCGGGACTCTCAAGGCGGGAAGGGAAAAAACGTAGGGTCATCTCCAACACAAATACAACCCATACCACTACCCATACAAGAGGACGATCCTCCATACGATCAATGATCTCCGCACCGTAGTGGAGGCGATAGGCAATGTAATCCACCAACAGCCACAGAAAAAGCGCTGAACGATATATCAGCCGCACGTAATGCAGTGTACTCACGGGAGTTAATTTGATTTTTCTTGATCTGGAATTCGCTGTACTCATGTCATTTACCTCAAAAAGTCGTTTGTATTCACTATAATCAATTTGTGAAGAGGTGTCAAGAAATCGGGTTTCACTTGTGATACAAATATGATATGATAAAATAAAACATGCAAAAGAAAAACAAGCGGCTGCGAAGCAGACATTTGTTTTTCTTGCATGTTTTAACGAGAAAGCTGA
>CADBNO010000280.1 GCA_902796105.1 uncultured Lachnospiraceae bacterium
CCGACATGAATTGCTCCACCAGCGCGTCCTTGCCGAAAGTGACGATCCCGTAGACATTTCCTGAAGGCATTTTGCTCACCGTGCGCTGCAGGTAATCTCCGATCTGCTCCAGATGTTCCCTGTTGCTGTTAGAGCTGTCCACCACAAAAACCGTCGCCGTCTTGCTTTTGCCGATCCGGATCTGCAAGCCGAACAGCGCCAGGATCAAAAAGCTCAAAAGTACCAGCCGCACCGCCAGATAGAATCTGCCGCGATAGCGCATCTGCCGCACATAAAGGATCCATTCCGCGAGCAGCAGCAGGATCGCCAGTGCGATGAAAACATTGCGCAGGGTTCTCTTTACCCGCTGGATCTGCACGCCTCCGTCCGCCGCGACGGACTCGCTCTGAGCCCGTCCATCGGACTCCGATGCCGTCTGAAACCGCACCGCATAGTACTCCTCGTAAGACTCATTTCCGATCCGGTAGATACCGGCTTTCCGGGGACGGTTTTCCAGCAGGGACGCCTCCGCCCAGGGCCTGAGCGTGATCTCGTCTCCCGCATAATACACGGTAGAATCCAGCCAGGATGTGTCGGAGAGATACACGATCGCGTTCGCCAGAAACACCGGGAATTCCGCCCGCAGCGGGAAATCAGACTCCCGGATGTCAAATCCCACTATGATCTCTTTCCTGCCGTCGTGTTCACCATAGTACCCGATGCATTTTCCCTCATATTCCAAAAAGCTTTCCGCCCATTCCGGCACCTGATAGCTGTACACCCGGTTGACACCGATGGAAAAATCCGACAATCCGTTGGTCAGGCCGCAATTTTTCATGTGGACCACGACATTTTCCAGCACCTCTCCTGCCCCCGTCGCGTCATAGCCGGCTGCATCTTTCGGCAGCGCCCCCGTCGCGTCAGGGTTGGCTCCATCTGCCGACAGCGCCCCCGCCGCGTCATGGTCGGCTCCATCTGCCGGCATACCGGCTGCTGTAGCCTGTGTCCGCCGCGGCGCTTCGAAAATGAGGCGGTTGACAGCTTCTGCACGGGGCGTCTGTCCCGCGTCATAGATCACGACATTGAAGCCGTTCTGATCCATTCCACTCTGTCCGTCCGCCGCCGCGTCGTTTCCTGCTTTCGCGATATTGTTGCCCGTCACTGCCAGATAAGCCTTCTCCAGAAATGTATTGCCGCTGCTGACCAGCAGTCCGTTGATCTGGCTTCCGGCCCCTTTGACTGCCCATGAGGTGTTATCCGCCTCCATCGTATCCTGCTCCGGCTTTTTCATACCGCCTATCTGCGAACGCAGGGTCTGCCCCTGCCAATCCACCTGTTCAAACAGACACATTTGGGTCTCGTCGGCGTCAAGCGCCATCTGCTTCAGCGCGATCAGCTTCTCGGTCTCGTCATAAAGACCCACATCAAACGCTGCCTGCTCATCACTGTAATTCCGTGTGCTGACCATGACATCGTAAGTGCCGTCGTCCCGCAGGGCAAACACGGTATATTCATTCGCCACATTCGCGCACGGTTCTCCGACCGTATACAATTCTTTCTCTGCAAAACCTCTCAGCGCCTCAAAAGCCGACGCACCGGCACCGTCCGTATAGACCATCAGCGTGGAAGTTCCTTCATCCTCCGACCCGCTAAGCGTATCCAACAGGCTCTGTGCCACCGTCAGGCTTCCTCCTCTGTCCGTACAGCTGATCCTGCGCAGGATACCCGTTATTTCCTCTACATCGCTCAGATCCACTGCCAACAGCTCTGTGCTCACGCCATCCGCCACGACAACGGAGAACTGCGTGTTATCCGCATTTTTCACATAACTGCAGGCCTGCTCCACCGCTTCCTCCAGTCTTGTCCTCCCGTCTGCATTCACATGCTGCATACTGCCGCTGACATCGACCAGCAAAACCCGCCGGCCCTTGCTGACACCATCCGTGCGGACAAACGGTGACATCAGCGCGATGATGAGCAGCACAAGCGCCGCGATCTGCAGATACATCAGAATGTTATGTACAAACTTTTCCAAAAAAGTTCTGGACTGCTCGTTCTTCAACAGCTTCTTCCACAACAGGTTCGAGGAGATCAGCTGATCGATGCCCTTGGGCTTCAGCAAATATAAAATTATGATCACCGGCACTGCCGCCAGAAACAACAGTGGCCACAAACTCTCAAATATCATATAACATCCTCAACTATCAGGCTGATTCTCTATATATCGTATAGCATTCTCGCCATGCTGCCTGCTCTCTTATATGTCGTATAGCATCCTCAATTCCTGAAACATCAATTTATTGAAATCTGTCCCCGTATTGCATATCGCGTAATTCGCACCTGCCTTCGCACAGATTCTGCGCAGATTCCCGCAAAACAGCCGGAGCGCTTTTTCATATAGGCGGATACTTGCCGCATCCAACGTCAACCGCATCGTGTTGGTCTTGTCTTCCATGTCAATAAGATTTCGCGTTCCGGTCATACTCACCGCAAGCTCCTCCTCCGCCAAAACATGAAGAAACACCACCTTCTGTTTCCGATAATGCAAAAAACGCAGGATCCTCTCTGCAGCGTGGCTCTTTTGCCCTTTCACGCCTGCATGTCCTTTCTGCTTTCCCGCGCCGCCTTGCCCTGTTTGCACTTCTGCGCCGCCTTGCCCCATTTGCACTTCTGCGCCGCCTTGCCCCATTTGCACTTCTGCGCCGCCTTGCCCTGTTTGCTTCTTTGCACCCGCGTACCTTTTCTGCCGCGGATCATCCTCACTTTCCAAAAAAGCATCCTGTAGGAAATCACTGATCAAAAATGTAACTCCCGGCCCTTTCGCCGGCAATCTCTTGATGGCTTCCTCGACATCCACCGTCCCCTCAAACCGGCACTGATCCAGCCAGTGAGACAGCCGCGGGAACGCCTTACGCCCGCCGCTCAAGGCAAGCGGTGACTGCATCCGCTGCATATCGTATACCAGCACCCGGTCCATATTGTTCAGGCTCAAGTAGGCGAGCGCAGCCGTCAACATACAGGCCAACTCGCTCTTTTTCTTTGTACCGTACTCCATGGAAGTGCTGGTATCCACAAGGATCGTCACCACCGCTTCCTTTTCTTCCATATATTCCTTCACATACAGCCTGTCCAGCCGCCCGTACGCATTCCAGTCAATCCTCCGGATATCATCTCCCGGCATGTATTCCCTGAAATCCGAAAATTCCGTGGAAGACCCCTTCTGGACAGACTTTCGGTTTCCCGTCAGATTCATGGAAGTCTTGTGCCCCATGGAAAGCCGGAACCGGGACAAAGTATCATAAAACGCCGCATTTAATTCCATTTTACTACGTCACCTCAGTTTTATGCTTATATCCAATATATATAACTTCTGCTTTTTTTCACTGCCTGTATTCTCTGGCTATCTTCTATGGCTATCTTC
>CADBNO010000281.1 GCA_902796105.1 uncultured Lachnospiraceae bacterium
ATTATCTTGACTGGGAGAGCGAAGTGATACAGTCAAGAAAGTGCTATGAAGTGTGTGAAAAACATGATAAGCCGGTGATCGTTATGGAGCCTGTCAAAGGTGGAACGCTGTCTAACGTAGTTCCGGAGGTTGAAAAGCTGTTTAAGGATTATGCGCCTGATATGTCAATCGCATCATGGGCTATCAGATTTGCGGCAAGTCAGCCGAATGTGAAGATGGTTCTTTCCGGTATGGGAAACATGGATATGTTGAAGGATAATACAGGGTATATGAAGGATTTTACTCCGTTAGACAGTGATGAGATGGAGATAATAAAGAAGGCAACCGATGTGATCAACTCGAGTATAGCTATCCCATGTACGGGTTGTGCCTACTGTGTGGACGGATGTCCTAAAAACATTCCGATACCAAAGTATTTTTCTGTCTACAATGCTGAGATGCAGGAATATAAGGGTAAACCGTTTACTCCTCAGGGTGAATACTATGACAGACTCACACAGGTGTATGGAAAGCCGGGTGACTGCATAGGCTGTGGCAAGTGTGAGAAGATCTGTCCTCAGCATCTGCCGATAAGAACCAATCTTAAACTGGTGGCTTCGCAATTTGAAGGATAGTACGGATGTTGGATAAAATTTTTTGAAGATGGGGGTGCGGATAATGGAGCTTAAGAGAATCCCTTATAGACTGACCGTCTGTAAGGTGGCAGATATTTCTGCTGTTGATATAAGTACAGATTTTTATTTTATCGGGAAGACGGATGAGGAAGTGTCATTGGTTTGCAGGACAGAGGATACTCCGTCAGTCACGATAGAACGTGACGACGGGTGGAGAGGATTTCGTATTCAGGGCATTCTTGATTTTTCTCTGGTCGGGATTTTATCGAAATTATCGGGGATCCTTGCTGAAAATAATATCGGAATCTTTGCAGTATCTACATTCAACACGGATTATATTCTTGTAAAGGCAGAAAACTTCGAGAAGGCTTTGAGCGTACTGTCTGCAGCAGGATACAATATCGTCCGGGCTGATTAAAGATTTTGCCGAAGAATTATAAAGATATTTATTGATGGCGTTGTCGGGGAAGTATTCGACGAGCTGATTGCGGACTTGGGGAAAACAGAGAAAGGGCAATAAGATGAAAACGAAAAAGAAGGGTAATAACTGGACAGCGTATTATGATCCTGACACGAACAGATATTTTGCGGAGATCATGTACACCAGCAGAGAAGGTCGTGAAGAGTATGATTACGAGATAACGCAGGAGATATATGACAGGCTGGGGACATTTCGTGATGACGTCGAAAATGAACGTCTGATCAAGAAGGCAAAGATGAGTTATTCCTTTGAGAATACTATGTACGGAACGCTCGGACCGGAGAGGACGGTCTGGGATGAGGAAGCCAATGAAGCGATGAAGGACGCAAGGGAGAAAAGTGGCATATGAAATTTATTTATGAGTTGGGAGAGCGGATCGATACAAATAATGTAAGTGAAGTAGAGGAGGATTTTCTGTCAAAGCTGGCGGAAGTCCCGGATGTGGATGAGGTGGAGCTTCGTGCTGCCAATCTGAACTATATCTCAAGTGCGGGACTCCGGATGCTGTTGAAGTGCAGGAAACAGTTCGGAAAGGTCACTATGACAGAGGTCTCGCCGGAGGTTTGTGAGATCTTGGCGACCACAGGCTTTGATGCTTTGTTGAGTGTGCGGCGGAGACTTCGGGAGATTAGCATCGACGGATTGCAGGAGATCGGTCGCGGCGCCAATGGGGTCGTGTATCGGTTGGACGAGGATCGTATTGTTAAAGTATATAATCCGGTGACGAGCTCCCTTGAGAAGATCAAGAGAGAGAAGAATGCATCAAAGCAGGCTTTTGTCCATGGGATTCCCTGTGCCATTTCCTATGATATCGTGCAGGTGGGGGATCGTTACGGTATGATCTATGAGATGCTGAATGCGAATACGCTGGGCGGCGAGATCGCGGCGCATCCGGATCGTGCGGAGGAATATGCGCGGCAGATGTCCGGTTTGTTGAAAAAGCTGCACGCCACGGAATTTGCACCGGGAGTGTTGCCGGATGCCAGAGAAAATCTCTATGTCTGGGTGGATATCGCGGAGAAAACCGGTTACTATGAGGCGGATGTGCTGGAGAAAATGAGGAAACTGATCGCGGCGATCCCCTCCCGGAATACCTTTGTGCATGGTGATTTTCATCCCGGGAACATCATGGTTTGTGATGGGGAATTGATCCTGATCGATATGGGCGATGCTGCGGTCGGTGATCCTCTCATCGATATGCTCGGGTCATATCAGATCATGCAGCTGGTTCCGCAGCGCAAAGGCGGTGGAGAGCGTTACACGGGAATGGCGAATGAGTTAGTTACACAGGTATGGGATGTGTTTATCCGCGATTATACCGGTATGAGGGATCCGGAGCAAATAAAAGCTTATGAGCAGAAGCTGAAATATTATGCACTGATCCGGTCGTTTGCGGGCATTACGTTTTCGGAGCTGGTGCCTAAGGAGATTTTGCCAAAGCTCACAGCGGATGTGGCAAATGTGTTTCTGACCGGGTATGAAACGGCAATGCAGGAGCGGATGGGAGGCGGCAGATGAAGATCATCCGGACAGCAGGTCTTGAAGTCCCGGAATTGGAGGTATATACCCGCTTGAATGAACGGCAGGTGAAAACGATTTTTGAGCCGGATGCGGGGATTTTTATCTGTGAGAGTAAACGGGTCATTGACAGGGCACTAAGCGCCGGATATGAGCCGTTGTCGGCGTTCTGTGAGGAGTCGTGTCTGCCGGATGTGCAGGAGCTGGCGGGGCAGTACGACATCCCGGTATATGTGGCAGCGTATAATGAGATGAGGGCGATGACAGGGTATTCTCTGACCGGCGGGATCCTCATGGCGATGCGGCGCAAGGCATTGCCGGATGCGGAAGAGATCATGCGCAGCTGCAGTCGTATCGTGGTGTTGGATGATGTGGAGAATCCGACGAATGTGGGGGCAATCTTTCGGTCTGCGGCCGCATTGGGGGCGGAGGCGGTCCTGCTGACGGCGGGCAGTGCGGATCCGCTGTATCGCCGCGCGGCGAGAGTCAGTATGGGAAGTGTCTTTTTGATCAAGTGGACCTTCGCGGACGAGACAATGATGGAGAAGCTGAAGGCGAACGGGTTTGAAACCTATGCGCTGGCGTTATCGGATCACGCACAAATGCTGGGAGAGCTTGCGACAGGCTCCTCTAAACAGGCGGTCATATTGGGCAATGAAGATCACGGTATTTCCGGGGAAATTTTATCAGCCTGTGATCATTGCGTGATGATCCCGATGCAGAACGGGGTGGATTCCCTGAATGTGGCGGCGGCAAGCGCGGTTGCATTCTGGGAGATCTTCGGGATCTGAGATGCATCTTAGTACACGATGCCCGCTATTTTCCATTGCCCGTCTATTTTGACAAAATAGAAGCGTCCGGTGTAAGGGAGGATCTCCGGCTCTGTGCTTCCGTAGCTCATGATGAGTACCTGCTCCGTATAGACTTCGCAGTAATAGAGGTCGTCGCTGTACAGAATGAAATTTTTGACCTCCACGTTCTGAAAGTCAGAGGAGCGGTGGTGGGCAAAAAAGCGACGGGAAGAATTATGCTTGATCAGGTAGAGCAGCCGGCTTCCTGCCGGAAAATATTGATCCAGACCATCGTCAGGGAGGTCCTGGGAGATGTATTCGCAGTAGTCTTCAACAGCTTGTATTGCGTACGCTTCCATGGCCTCCCTTTCCGGTGCATAGGAGGTAAACGGAACGACATACATCTGGTTTTGAGCATCATAGGTTACGGTCAGTTCCTGACCGTTTTTATCCTGAGCAGTGACGGAGGGGGGAAGATACAGCCCTTCGCCGTAATATTGGTCACATGCGGGGATTGTGGCATAATCTTTTACATACTGTTGTTCGGCCGAAGTGATGCCGCTTTCGCAGAGGTACGTTTCGTCCAGAGGGACATCATTGATCCGGACGGTGTAATCAGAAGGCGCCTGAACCAGAAAGGTTTCCGCCGCATCTGTGTAAAGTTCAAAATCAGACAATTCCCATACCGGAAAATCATACTGCATACTTTGGGTCTGGGAACGGGACAGGTTCAGTTCGGCAATGGGCACACCGTCCGCCTGAATCAGATATTTCGGCGCTTCTTCCGTATACTGACCGGACGGAACATAGGTGATCTTTTTATCCCGGATCAATTCGCTTATGTAGGATTTGAAGGTATCCTCAGTCTCAAAGGCTGAGAGGGTTGGTTTGACGGTGAGAAGAGCGTAGATCGCATCACAGTTGCCGCTTTGGATCAGCGAAATGTATTCTGTCATATCTAGATCGGGTCTGGACGCCTCATAGGCAGCCTCGTAATTTTCCAGGAAATGATAAAATCGGGAAAGCCCCACCGAAATGACGAGCACTAACAGACTGCTCCATATCAGCATAAAGAGCAGAAAAGGATGCTTCTTGCGTGGAGCGCGCAAGCTGCGCGATATGTTGTTGTGTGGAGTACGTAGTGTGCGAGACAGGTCTTTGCGGAAAGTGCGCGGGCTGCGGGGCGCAGTGGTATTGCGCTGCAGGTTTTGGCGAAACTGCGCGACCCGGTCATCCTCTTCGTAGTCCTCCAGATCCAGAATCTCAAGCTCATCCTGCTCGGAATCTTCATAGTAGTCCTCTTCGGGATCCTCGTAGTAGTCCTCTTCGGAGTCCTCGTAGTAGTCCTCTTCGGGATCTTCGTAGTAGTCCTCTTCGGGATCCTCGTAGTAGTCCTCTTCGGGATCTTCATAGTAGTCCTCTTCGGGATCCTCGTAGTAGTCCTCTTCGGGATCTTCATAGTAGTCCGGTTCGGAATCCTCATAGTAGTCCTGCTTCGGATCCTCCATATCATAGTTGTGATTTAGGTTTTTGTTATATATGCGGTTGCTCATTTGTTTGGGCGTGCTGTTTCGCACGCGGCTCCTGATTTATTCTACGATAAATGCGGTGGGCATACGTCTGGAATCACGGATCGTACAGTTGTTTACCAGTTTTTCCCCGTTATAGATCATGGCGGAGCTCATTCCACCGTCCAGATTTGCTGCATTGACTGCTTCATATTCCAGCATAACTTCAATCAGGTCAGCCATGGATGCGCCCATGGAGTCGGATTGGCGTCCCTTGATGACCAGAAGGAGTACGGCGCCGTCTG
>CADBNO010000282.1 GCA_902796105.1 uncultured Lachnospiraceae bacterium
AAAAGAGTATCAAAAATTGACACATATTTGAATTGTGCGGAAGTATTTGCATATCGAAGCACCTGTATTAAGCGCAAATATGGCGCTGTGATCGTAAAAGATGATGCAGTGATATCTACAGGATAGATTGGGAATGCGTTTTGGGATAGCCAGGGTTTTACCGTCAGAGATGATGTGGCATATAGAAATAAGGCTTTAACAGAAATCACAAGAATAGATACATAATTAAATGACCAGGGGGATACATAATTGAACTTAAGGACAATAATGATTTTTCCGGATTTTGAAAATATAGATATTATAGATTTAATCCGCAAACAATATGATCCTTTGGCGGAACTTGTAAGACCACATATTACGATAGTTTTTCCATTTGATTCAGAGCTCAGCAATGAGGAATTGGATCACATTTTGGATGTAAGGCTTAAAGATATGGAACCTTTTCATCTTGAATTAAGGGGATTCAGTAAGCATAGTGATCGTTTGGGAAATTATCTGTTTTTAAATTTGACAAGGGGGAGTGAGATTGTAGAGAAGATTCATGATGAATTATACTCGAATGAATTCAAAATTTATCGTTCCGATTTTGATTATGTACCTCATATGACGGTAGGCAAACTATCTTCAGTTTCAGAAATGGATGAAGCATATGATAAGATCAGGAATAGGGAAGATACATTCGTAACAACAGTTGATAAAATTTCTGTCGAAATGATAGGCAGCAATGATGAGTCTATTATCATTATTGAGAAATATTTAAAGCAGAAAAAAGACAATGACGGCAAAGGAAAATGATCGAGCAAATACATATGGTGCGTCTGCCGGAAAAAGGAGAATTTATTCTGAAAGATTTTGCGGACAAATTGGCAGAATGGTGGTATGATGGTTATCAGGCAACAGAGCGTCTGAATGTACATAAAAAACAAAGAGGAGAAAACATGGGAAAGATATCGAATTTATTTGAAAAGAATACGGATCAGGAGATGGAAAAATCTGCCGGGAATGCAGAGGCTTCAGAAGATTCCTTTGTCTTGGGAGTGCAGGATGTGTTTGAGTTGCGTCGCTCCAATGCAGCGGTTGTCGTGGGGCGGGTTCAGGGAACTGTGCGTCCCGGAATGAAAGTATTTGTTTCCGAATTCGGTGCAGATGACGGCGAAGTGCTTATGACGAGCATACAAAATCTTGAAATAGAGGGAAGTTCCGTGCGGGAGGCAACTGACTGTATGGTGGCCTTGAAGATCGGTTTGTCTGCGGATGATTATAAAGTGCGGATCGGATCTATCGTACACAGCAGGAATGCGATCACCAAGGATGTACATAACGCCTACATCACGGCAATCGGGGATACCTATGTGGCGAGAAAAAATCTGGATCTGGCAGAGAACGAGCTGGAGGCGATGAGCATCGCAGATCTGGCGGAGGCCTGGAGGCTGTTTAACTGGTTCCATGCAAAACAGAACAGGGACGAGACCGAGGAGGAAAAACAGGAAAATCAGCGGAAGGTGGAGAAGCTTGCGGATGTTCTGTGCCGGAAGATACTGGAGGCTAACGAAATCTACACCGTATATGATAAGGCCACCGGTGAGCCGCATCTGTTCTCGCAGACCTATAAACAGGAGGATGGTTCTTACGTATGCGGGCAGCCGGACATTCTGCTGATTCCCATGGCATACGCGCAGCTATATACAGCAACTTTTCCGGCAAGCAAATTTGAAGTGCGAAAGATTGAAAACGGCGAGGAGAAAACAGGTATCCGCGATTTTCTGGGGAGTGCGTTCTATCTGAATGGCGCATGTGGCGCAAGGATCTGTACGGAGCACACAGCGGTAGATGCAGCAAAACTGGTGCCGGCGCCTGATTACGGTGATACGCCGCAGATCAATATCCCTTTGACGAATCCTGACCTGATGCGATGGATGCTGCTCATCGGACAGATGGGACGACCGGAGAGTTCTGAGGCGGAACTGATTTACCGCCTGTATTATCGTTTCCTGGCAAAAGAGCTGGTGAAGGCAAATTTTGTGATCCCGATGAAGACGGAGGGAGAGATGCCGCAGACAGATGAAAACGGAAGAAGCGTGCTGAAACAGGATACGAAGCTCACCTTCCCTACATTGCCCGGAAAATACGGCAGGGATGCGGTGCGCATGTACACGGACTGGAAGCGGCTGCGCATGGAATTCGGCGAGGAGTGGAGCGGATTGGTTCAGCCCATAGAGGGCATGATCGATGTGTTTGACTGTGCGATCAATCTGACGAAATTCCCGGCGGCCGGATGCTATGTGGGGAAGGAAATGTTTGAGGAAATGAAGAATATGACCCGGAAGCAACAGGACTCTGTGCAGGAAGATCAAGTTGAGTCATAAAGAGAGTTGTACGGTGCAGACTATGATAGGAATTGGTACGATCATCAACAGCGCTGCCATTGTAGCAGGCGGCGTGATAGGACATTTTACAGGGAAATTATTCAAGGAGGAGCAGCAGGATTCCCTGAGTAAGGCGTGCGGTGTGAGCGTGCTCTTTATTGCGATCGCAGGTGCTATGGAGGGCATGCTGCGGATAGAGGATGGGGCTTTGAGCAGCGGGAAATCCATGCTTATAGTCTTGTGTCTGGCAATCGGTACGATCATCGGGGAACTGGTCGGGATCGAGAAGGGATTTGAAGTGTTTGGCGAATGGCTGAAGCATAAGACCGGAAACAGCAAAGATGCCGGATTTGTCAATGCTTTTGTCACGGCATCGCTGACGGTGTGTATCGGTGCCATGGCGATCGTGGGAGCGATCCAGGACGGCATCTTAAATGATCCTTCTACGCTGGCGGTGAAGTCTGTGCTGGATCTTATCATTATAGCAGTTATGACTTCTTCCATGGGAAAGGGATGCGTATTTTCGGCAATCCCGATCTTCGTATTTGAAGGATCGATCACACTGCTTGCCAGATTGGTCGCGCCGGTCATGACAGATCTGGCGATAGAGTATCTTTCGCTGATCGGTTCGATACTGATTTTCTGTGTGGGCGTAAATCTGGTGTGGGGCAAGAAGCTGCGCGTGGCGAACATGCTTCCGGCGGTGGTATTGGCCGTGGCTGCGGCATATCTGCCGTGGGAATTCTAAGTGCAGGAGGAGACCGGTTTGAGTGAACTGACAGTACAGATCGCGGAGATCGTTCGCGGGGCAAGTAAGTTAATGACGGATAAAAAACTGAAAGAAAGCGTTGAACAGAAGGGTAATAACTCCAACTATGTGACGGAGGCGGACAAAGCAGTGCAGGATTATCTCGCGCAGAGGCTGCCGGCTTTGCTCCCCGGAAGTGAGATGCTGGGTGAAGAAGGCGAGCACAGGCAGCTTAAGGCTGAAAACATCTGGGTGGTGGATCCGATCGACGGTACCTCCAATTTTATCCGGAATATCGGCTTCAGCGGGATTTCTGTGGGATTGGTACGAAGCGGGGATCCATATGCGGGCGTGATCTACAATCCGTATCGCGATGAATTATACCGCGCAGAGACCGGAAAAGGCGCTTTAATGAATGAGCAGCCGATCCACGTTTCAAACCGTGATTTTGAACATTCTCACCTGTGCTCTGCGATGTGTCTGTATGACAAGCGTTATGCGGAGGCATGCTTCAATGTGATCCGCAGGGTTTATCTGCAGTCGGATGATCTGCGGCGTATGGGTACGGCTTGTCTGGAGCTTGCAATGCTGGCTGCGGGAAGGGTGGAGCTGTATTTTGAGATGAGGCTGTTTCCCTGGGATGCGGCAGCAGCATTTCCTATCATAAGAGAGGCAGGCGGAATTGCGGAGTGCCTGTATCAGGATGGATTCCCGGTGGACAGACCTTTCCCGGTGATTGCGGCAAATAACAAAGAAAATTTCCGCAGATTAAAAGAAATCGTCTGTGAGGAAGTGCCCAAAGTGCCGTACGAGGAGAGCATATAGTTAAACCCGGTCTAAAAAGGACGGTTCATATTTTGTGCAAATATTTAATAAAAGTTTTGCTTGTCATCTGGCGCATTATGCTTTATGATAATAATTAGAAGTTTTTCAAACAATCATTTTACCATTCAGAGGCACTGATACGTGCACATCCCATTGCATAGATAATAGCATGAATGATTTGTTGCAGGCAAAACAGGAGATGATAGTAGCAAAATGTAGCGGGGTGCGTTGAAAAGCTTTGTATTCTATCGGGCAAGGAGGAATGGCATGAAGAAAAGCGGAATTTATTACGGAGATTATGCGCAGCTGTGCCGGGAGGCGGATCAGATCGATCAGAGTCTATTTG
>CADBNO010000283.1 GCA_902796105.1 uncultured Lachnospiraceae bacterium
ATTTTAAATCTCCAATATCCTTTTTATCTCTTCTGTCCGCTTTTTGAATGCTTCTGCCAACTCCGGATAATGCTCCTTCAAAAAATCATGATCCATCTCCTTCGCTGCGTTCTCAAGCGTTCTTGCCAGCTCAGAGACGTCGTCGGCACCTATGGTTTTTGACAGGCTCTTTAATGCATGTACGATGACGCCAAAATGCTCATGATCCTGATTCACAAGCGCCTCCTGCAGACTCGCCTGCTTTTCGGCGCCGGATTCTGCATATTCCCGCAGCATATTACAATAAAACCCGGGATCGTCCGCACAATATTTGAGTCCGCTCTTTACGGAAAAGCCCGCTTCCTCAAGCTGTATAAGATATCTTTCCTGCCGGCTGTGCGTCTGCATTTCCTCATCTACCGGCAAAAATTCCAGTATTTCTTCCTCTTTTGTCAACGGATCTTCCGCTATCTGTGATGCCTCTTGAACAGACTCATCTTTGGCCGGCAAATATTTTGCCAGCATTTCCTCTAAACAATCCATTTCGATCGGCTTCGTGAGGTAATCAGAAAATCCAGCCTTCAGATACATTTCCCTCGCGCCGGACACTGCATTTGCCGTCAATGCGATCACTGCCGTATCTGCAGGGATCAGTCCTCTGCTCCTCAGCTCCTCAATGGTTTCAATACCGTCCATTCCGGGCATCATATGATCCAGAAAAACAATATCATAATGTTTTCTGCCAATCTGTTCGATCGTCTCGGTGCCGGACGAAACCGTATCCGCCTTGATACCTAAAAGCCGCAACAGATTTTGAGCCACTTTCAGGTTTGTATCATTGTCATCCGTTACAAGGATATTTGCTCCGGTAAATTGACGATATACTTTCTTCTTTCTCTGTGTGTGCTCAAGCCGCTGTTCTGATATATCACCCACAGGTTTTTCATCGGCAATCTCCTGCTTAACCTCGAAGGAAAACGCGGAGCCTTTCCCATAAGCACTTTCCACATTCAATTTACTTCCCATCAGATCCAACAGTCTGGTAACAATTGCCATACCCAAACCGGTGCCTTCAATATTACGATTACGTTTCTCCTCAAGCCTTGAAAAGGATTCGAACATCTTATCCATGTCCTCTGCCCGTATCCCTATACCGGTATCCTTGACTGCCACTCCCAGTGTGATCTCTTTTTCTGTTTTGACCAACCCGGAAATCTCCAGGATCACACTTCCCTTTTCCGTATATTTCACAGCATTTGTCAGCAGATTCATGATCACCTGTGAAAGCCGCACATCGTCTCCGACCATCATACGCGGGAGCTGAGGATCTATTTTCAGGATCAGTTCCAACCCCTTGGCTTTGGCTCTCTCAGCTACAGAATGGATCAAATTGTTAACCATTTCCGCTGTTTCATATTTTACCGGAATGATCTCCATCTTGCCTTCTTCTATCTTGGAAAAATCCAGGATACTGTTGATCAGCAGTAAAAGAGTCCTGCCTGCTGTCTGAATACTCTCAGAATAATCGAGAATTTTTTGATCTTCCGACTCCTGAAGGATCATCTCATTCATGCCAAGCACTGCATTGATCGGCGTGCGGATCTCATGCGACATCTGTGCAAGAAAATCACCCTTCGCCTGATTTGCGGAATCCGCAGCCGCTTTTTCCACTCTCAAAAGCTCAGCCTCATACGCCTTCTGCTGCTCGCTGATCTTTAGCGTCTCTGCTTCCCGACTGATCTTTCTTTCATTACGATACGAGATTATGTAAAACAGTGCAATAAGCACAAACACCATCACATAGGTCGCAACATTTACTGCAAGCTGTGAATATACATCCGTAAAAAGTTCCTCTGTCTCTACCACAATAAGCAGATACCACTGGTTCATGATCGTATTGACAAACACAGTATACAATTTACCGTTCATCTGCGTCTCGAAATACCCGCTGTCCGTCTCACGAAGCTTATCCAGAAGCTCTGCACCGCCATCCACCGTGTGAAAATCGATTCCGTTGAGAGACGTATCCCGATGGGCTACAACGGTTCCTTCTTTATTTAGTATAAAGCCGTAACCCTTCCCTTTAATATCCGTGTCACTTATCACATCCTGTATGTGATTGGTATATACATCAAGAGCGAGAACGCTCTCTCCGTCGGAAAGAAGCTTACATACGGAGATTACCATCGATCCGGTCTGTGCATCCACATACGGCGGTACGATGATCATTTTACCTCCGCCCGCCTTGGCAAGCTTATACCAGTCACGTTCAGTGGGATCATATCCCTCCGGCGGCTGCCATTCCAGACCATCCAGATACTCTCCGCGGATATAACCATACAATCCGGTATAGTTTTCGTCAAACTGCATCTTATGGTTCACGGTCTCCTGAATGATAAAATCAAGAATGATCTCTTGTTTTTCCTCGTTCCGGATCATATAGTCAATGGAATCCGCCGTTACCCAGACCACACTTCTTGTGGTATCCAGATAGTTCCCCAGACTTGCAGACGTCCCGGATATCTTGTCCTGTCCAACCTCATAAAGATTTGACACGGATATCCGATAAAAAAGCCGGGATGTGTATATTACCACAAGCACCATCAGAATAAAGATAATGGCAAGAGGAAGCATAAAATTTAATCTGCTCTTTCTCATAAATCAATCCTGCCTGCTGTTTATTTGGTCATATCCTTACATCATCTTCGGATGGAAAAGACTAGAATTCCCTCATGCGGTACTCTACATCTTCATCTATCATCGCGAGCATGACATCCGCAAATTTCGGATCAAACTGCGTACCTTTTCCCTTTTCTATTTCATTCCGCACATATTCCTGCGAGAGTATCTCACGATAGCTTCTCCGGCTTGTCATTGCATCATAGGCATCGGCAACCGCAATGATCCTGGCTTCCTCCGGGATCTCCTCCCCTTTAAGTCCGTCCGGATAGCCTCCTCCGCCATATCTCTCATGATGCCATCTCGCTCCCGTTGCCAGCTTAGGCATTTCCTTGATATTTTTCAAAATTCTGGCACCCATGACCGGATGATTTTTTATCAACTCAAATTCATCGTCCGTAAGTCTCGAAGGTTTGTTTATGACAGCATCCGGCACACCAATCTTCCCCACATCGTGCAATAACCCCATCATATATATATCATCCTGCATCTGCGCCGTATAACCTACACGCTTTGCGATCTCCTTCGCATACTCCGCAACCCGTCCGGAATGACCGTTTGTATAGGTATCCTTCGCATCAATGGCATCAGCAAGTGATTTCACCACATGCAAAAACAAATCCTGATTCTCTCTGGTCTTTTTGTCGACCTCATTACGGAGAGATCTTTGCAGCGTGATCAGTTCGATCGTATGTCGTACACGCCGCAGAAGGATGTCCGGAACAAAGGGCTTCTTGATGAAATCCATTGCCCCCAGAGACAAACCTTTACTCTCTGCCTCCGCACTCTCATCCGCCGTAAGAAAAATTACCGGTATTGCTGCAATCTCCCTCTCCATGCCCTGTAGCTTCCTCATGGTTTCAAATCCATCCATCTCCGGCATTTTCACATCAAGCAGGATAAGGCTGGGAACATGATCTTCCAAATAATTAAGGAGTGCCCGCCCGGATTTTAAGGCAATAACGTGAAATCCCGCTCTGCTGAGTATATGTCCTGCTATTTGCAGATTAGCTGTATCGTCATCAACCACAACAATTTGCGTGTGACCGGGTCGGTGCGAAATAACATCCGAATTCCCTACAAATTCCGTCTCATAAGTGATCAAAACCTTATCGCCATGCAGCTCATACCATTTTCCCAGTAAATATTGGATTACCTTCTGTACGGAATCCGCCATTATGTCTGTCAGAAAAACAAAATAAGTGTTAGAGCGATTGCGCATAAATATATCCGACTTCCGCAAAAACTCCCGGATATGATTTCCGAATTCATTGCAGAGATCTTTGTAGAGATCCTCCTCTGTACCTGTATTGGCAGATAGTGTAAACATTACTTTGCATGCAGTTTTCTGATTGCGTACAATATATCTCATAACATAGCGATATACATATGCAAACGAATCCTTATCAAGTTGCAGTGCTACATTCGGTATGGATCGCTCGCCCAAAATCTTCGATACGGTTTGAATGTCCATATCCACATGTTCATCCTCATCGATAAAGCTGTCTGCACTATATATTGCATACCCGTGCTTCCCGTTTTGCTTCACCGAATACAAAGCTCTATCCGCCAGCTTTAAGAGAGAATCATAATCGTTACCATGATCCGGTACAAACACTGCTCCGATGGATGCACCGATGGGTATCTCCATATCCTCTCCCATGAGCGCTTTTGCCTCGCTTACCATTCCCTCATTCAACCCGCTTGTCAGCTCGGCGATCACCTTTGTATCTCGGCACGCCGGACAAAAAGCCGCGAATTCATCGCCTCCCAGTCTTGCACACCTGCTGCCTTCCGGTATGGCGGACGACAGAAGCTTTACAAAGCTTTTCAGTACTTTGTCGCCCATTTCATGACCATATATGTCATTGACCAATTTGAAAGAATCCAGATCGATCATCATTAAGCATCCGGTCTGAGAAGAACACATACGTGAAAACTCCTCCCCGGCTGCCACTTTATTCAAAAAACCCGTAAATCCATCATAGGAAGCATCCTTTTTCAGCGACTGCAGCTTCTGTTGTTTTGACAGGATATTATCAATCCGATGCAATAATACATCCGGATCAAAGGGTTTCCTGACATAGTCCGAAACGCCCACTTCAAACCCATGTGTCTCTGTTTCCGCATCGTCATTTGCCGTCAGAAAAACCACCGGAACTTCTTCTAGCTCTTTCTCTTTCTCGAGAATCCGCAATTTCTCCAGTGTTTCAAATCCATCCATCTCCGGCATTTTAATATCGAGCAAAATGAGATCCGGCGAACCATTTTTGGCTATGTGATCAAGTAAAGCTTTCCCGGAATACAATGCCGTTACACGCATATTGTTTCGGCTTAAGATATGTCCTGCTATCTGCAGATTTGCTCCGTCATCATCGACTACGATTATCCGTTTTGTCATTATGTACCTCCACTCGCTGTAATACACGGAACCAATCTGTCAATACCTGTTAAAGCGGCGGGTATTTGATCA
>CADBNO010000284.1 GCA_902796105.1 uncultured Lachnospiraceae bacterium
GTAATGTTCATAAAAAGAAGAGCAAACAGGGATAAAGAAAACCCTTTGGAAAACGAAACAGAAAGTCGAGGGATTGTAGGATGAATATCGCGATCATCACCGGAGCCTCCTCCGGAATCGGGAGAGAATTTGTACGTCAGATGGACACGCATCCGGCCTTTGCCCGGATCGATCAGTTCTGGATCCTCGCGAGAAGCAAGGATAAATTGACGGAGCTTGCCAAGACCACGCAGCATGAATGCCGCGTCTTCATGATGGACATTACCAATGTGATGCAGTTAGAACGTCTGGAGAATGCGGTAAAAAGAGAGAAAGCCAGGGTTCGCATGCTGATCAACTGTGCCGGTTACGGCATCATGGGACCTTTTGCGGAACAGGATCGCAAGGAGGAGACCGGCATGATACGCTTGAACTGCGAGGCACTGACCGGTATCACCCACCGTATGATCCCCTACATGAGAAAGGGGAGCCGGATCATTCAGATGGCATCCAGTGCGGCTTTTCTGCCCCAGAAAAATTTTGCGGTTTACGCGGCCAGCAAAGCCTATGTGTTATATTTTTCAGAAGCGTTGAACGCTGAACTTAAGGACAAAGGGATCTATGTGACCAGCGTCTGCCCCGGGCCTGTGGATACACCGTTTTTTGACATTGCCGAAAAGACCGGTTCCACGCTTGCCGTGAAGAAGCTGGTCATGGCTCCGGCGGACAAGGTCGTGGCCAAAGCGTTGAAGGACTCCCTGAACAAGCGATCCCGATCGGTTTACGGACTGCCCATCAAAGGGCTGGAGTTTGCGTCAAAAGTGATCCCGCACGACTGGCTGCTCACCTGTATGCGGGTTATGGAGCATTCACAGCGCACTTCCAAGGCCAAGACTCCCCGACAGGAGACGGCTGCGGAGCATTAACTTTACCGAGCGACAGTGCTTACCGGAAAGGAATTTTACATGTTCAAGATCGGAAGACTATTGTTTTATGACGAATACAAAGGAACACGCGGCTACTTAAAAACGCAGTCGCGTTATGAACTGACAAGAACCATACTGTATTTTGGCATCTCTGCCAGTCTGTTCATTGCCGGCATCCTTGCCACCGGAAACCGCATGAATCTGTTGACTATCGTGGCGGTTTTGGGTTGCCTGCCGGCATGCAAAAGCGCGATTGACGCCTTTATGTTCCTGCGATACAAAGGCTGCACAGAGGAAAATGCGGATCAGATCAACGCCCATATGGACGGCTTGCAGGGGCTTTATGACCGGGTCTTCACCTCTTATGATATCAATTATCAGGTGGCGCACATGGCGATCCGCGGGAACACATTGTGCGGCTTCACGCAGGACGAAAAGTTTCAGGAGCAGAAGTTTTATACGCATATTACGAACCTTCTGAAAAAGGATGGTTTCAAGGATGTCAGTGTGAAGATTTTCCTTGACCTTGATAAATATACCGCCAGGTTGGATCAGATGAAGGCTCTGCCTGCAGAGGAAAAGCTGACAGCAGGGATCATGAATACACTGAACAATGTTTCGCTGTGAATGTAAGTTTCCATGACCGGAAAGGATTTTATTATGGCAGATGCGAATGACAGACTGATCGAGGGAGAACCGGATATGTATTCGGATCTGTATCTGAATGACAGGAAACGGCGCGGAGAACTGTAGCCGTATTCTAAAGATCAAGAAACTAAAAATTCGTAAGGGAAAAGCTATGCAGGAAATAAAGATCGGTCCCAATCAGGCGGGACAGCGATTTGACAAATTTTTACATAAATATCTGCCGAATGCAGGAAGCAGTTTTCTGTATAAGATGCTGCGGAAAAAGAACATCACCCTGAACGGGAAAAAAGCGGAAGGGAAAGAAATCCTCGCGGTGGGAGATGTGGTGCAGAGCTTTTTTGCGGAGGAGACGTTCCGGAAATTTTCCGGCAGAGCCGGGGCGACCGGAAGCGTGAACGGTGTCAGGGCGCTTGGAAATGCGAACAGCGCCGGAGAATTCAGGGACGGCCGGGCCAGTTCATCCGCCGCAGAACATCACACAGCAGAACATCACACAACTGATCTATACAAATATCAGAAAGCTTATGACACGTTACAGGGCATTTCGGTTCTGTATGAAGATGAACAAAAAGTGTTACTGAACAAACCGGCAGGTATCCTGACACAAAAGGCGAAAGACACAGATCTCAGTCTGAACGAGTGGCTGATCGGGTATCTGTTGGTCTCCGGGTCTATCACGGGTGAGGAGCTTGCCACGTTCAAGCCTTCTGTATGCAATCGGCTGGATCGAAACACCAGCGGCATTGTGATCTGCGGCAAGACACTTGCCGGCTCGCAGCAATTGAGTGAAATGATCCGCACGCGCAGGATCTCCAAATTTTATCGGACGATCTGTGCGGGAGAGATACGGGAGCGTGCGCTGGTAGAAGGGTATCTCCGCAAGGATCCCCGCACAAACAAAGTAACGGTCACCGGGACGCCCCCGTCAGCCGGCATGGCTATGAGAGAAAAAGATGTCCCCGCAGTCCCTGATGCAAAAGCCGCAGACAGCAGCCTCATTAAGACTGCTTACACACCGCTTTGGACCAACGGTTCTTATACGCTTCTCGAGGTAGAGCTGATCACCGGGAAAACCCATCAGATCCGCGCCCATCTGGCAAGTATAGGGCATCCGCTGATCGGAGATTTTAAATATGGCGACCCAAGGATAAACCGTGAACTGAAGGAACGTTTTAACCTGGCTTATCAGCTGCTTCACGCATACCGTGTGTGCTTTCCGGACGGGACAGAGGTTATCGCACCGTATCCGGAAGCTTTCGCAGAGATAACAGACAGTCTGTTTGGAACCATGAAGTAAGGACAACACAAAGGACGGGATCAACCATGGCAACCTGGAATTCCAGAGGCCTTCGGGGGTCGACCCTGGAGGATATGATCAACCGCACAAATGAAAAATACAGAGAAAGCAATCTGGCGCTGATCCAGAAGATTCCCACGCCCATCACGCCGATCAAGATCGACAAGGCCACCAGACACATCACTCTCGCCTATTTTGACCAGAAGAGTACGGTGGATTATATCGGCGCAGTGCAGGGGATTCCGGTGTGTTTTGACGCCAAGGAATGTGCCGTGGATACGTTTGCACTGCAAAATATCCATGAACATCAGGTGGAGTTCATGCGTGCCTTTGAGAAGCAGGGGGGAATTGCCTTTTTTCTCATTTTTTATTCGCACAAAGATGAGTTATATTATCTGCCATTTGAAATGCTGGATTTCTTCTGGCAGAGGGCCAGGGACGGAGGACGGAAGAGTTTCCGGTACGAGGAACTGAATCCCGCATATTTTCTGCCCAAACAGCATGGCGTGCTGGTGCCTTATCTGGAGGCTCTGAAAAAAGATCTGGAAGACAGA
>CADBNO010000285.1 GCA_902796105.1 uncultured Lachnospiraceae bacterium
AAGGGAAGATGGTATAATAGACGCAAGTGCAGCGTCTATTATCAAAGGGCGTTGAACCCTTTGGGTTCATGGTATAATATCTGCAAAGCAGGTAAGGGACGAAGTCCCGCCCATCGATCATAGACATGAAATTTACAGGCACACAGCCTTCATGTAAAAGGCAAAACAAAATATAGAGGGTAAGACATACAGCGAAAGGAGAATGATTATGGCACCGAAAGCAGGAAGAAATCTTAACAGGAATGATGGTAAGGTATATTTTGGAGTAGCCCAGGATATGGCGGTTATGACGCTTACGACCGGAGATGTCATGAACAACCCTTATCTTCAGGCGAATATGAAGATGTCTACGGAGCTGGGCCAAGAGACCGCAAAGAACGGTTCCATATCGGAGAAGGGCGACCAGATGTTAAAAGAGGGCGCGCAGGAGCTTGCGGACAGAGTTGGCAAGTATATGGAGGAAACATCACCAAAACTCGCCGGTACGCCCCATACCAATACCTTTCACCAGGAGATCTTAAAATTCTATAAGAACAGCCTGGAGTATCTGAGCAAAGGAATTTCTGTTGTCCAGGATAAAGAACTGCATAGCATGGGTATGTTTGCGGTGGAGGGGTATTGTGCGGACATGGGGCATGATATGTTTGCGCCGGAGAATCTCCAGAAGACGGAGGAGGCTCTGAAACAATTCCCGTTGGACGTGTTCCTGAAAAAAGGAAATGAACTGCAGGCTGCCCATCTGGAGTATGAATTGGGCAAGGAGAACAGATCCCTGTCGGAGAATGCCCGGATGCTGAAGGATCTCAAAGCCCAGAAGCTTGAATTTCTCTCTCTTGCCAAGGATCTGCGTGAAAAGGGAATGAATCCCACGCCTGAGACAATGAGATTATTCGGGTCTCAGCACGATCTGAATGATCCGACAGGATACATGAACGATCGTGGACTGGGTTACATAATCTCGACTATGGAAAAAGAGCTGGGAGTCAAGAAAAATAATAAAACCTATCCATGGGAGGTAGAGGGAAAGGATTTCAACACACCGGAATGTGTAACCCAACTTGGCTATGGGGTGCTTTCCTTTGCAATGATGATGGATTGGGATGAGGCAAAGGCTAAAGGTTTAGAAAAGAAATCTCGTGTAAAAGAAACGGAAGTTAATGACTATGGGATTGATGTAAATGACCCAAACGAAGTCAAGCTTCTGGGAAGTAAAGATAATGACATGGCAAAACAGGTCGCGGGAGCTGTATATATTGCGGCGGGAGATAGGTACAAGATCAATATAGGTAAGTCCCTTGAGAATTATTGTACGCCTGAGCAGGTGAACCCCCTGATGGAAAAATTTGATGGGTTGGCCAAGTTTACGAGGGAAGTCAGCACGCACCTGAGAAACAAATATGCGGATAAAAAGGATGAAAAATCCAGACATTTGCAGGAAAGGGCGAATCGGTTCGCTGATTATGCAGAACTGAAGAAGGAGGCTTATGATCCCAGAGCGGGAAATATGATGGAGGCCATGGTTCAGGCACCCTATATCGTGAAACTTAACACAGTTGAAGGTGGAATGCCGTCGATCGAGGCGGAAGGGGGGATTGAGGAATGCATCCGCGTGATGGATCAGAGCGATGTCCCGGGAGGTCAGTCTATCTTTGATGATTATATGACAGTGATGGAAGCAGCCTCCAAAGAGACGAAGATACAGTACCATCGACAGAAGATGGAGGCGGACGGTTGGAATGGCGTGAAGGAGCAAACCTATCTGCGGGAGCTTCGGACTGCCCATCAGGCGACGGTGGAAGCCTTCGACAGACTGTGGCAGATAGACGATAAGGGACAATACGACTCTGTGCTGAATAATGGACTGGATCACATGGTCGGAAAGGATGCGAGCAATGTACGAGACGGTAATGATGGCATCGGTTATATGCGCGGTGAGATGCAGGCTATTGATATGGGCTATGACAGCCATCATCTGTATGTGCTCGGACAGATTGGTCTGCAGGAGCAGATGCTCAAGAAGAAGAGATCGGAATGGGAACGGGAAAT
>CADBNO010000286.1 GCA_902796105.1 uncultured Lachnospiraceae bacterium
GCTGCGCAGGAAGAGTGAGTCGTAAAAGTAAGTTTAAAATAATATGGTCAGGGGGAAAGAAACATGGCGACAAAGCTGAATATGAAACTGGTGAACAGAGGGGAAGAGGCGGAGATCTATATGGCGGGAAGGCTGGATGTCCAGACCTCGGTGGAGGCAGAGAGTTATTTCGAACAGGTATCGGATCGCTTCGACCATCTGATCCTGAACATGGAGGATCTTGCCTACATCTCCAGCGCGGGTCTGCGCATCTTAAAGCGGACCCATATCAAGCTGAACAAGAAGGGCGGAATGCTCTCCATTCGGAACGTGAATGACAACATCATGGAAGTATTTGAGATCACAGGGTTTGCGGGAGTTTTGAACTTTATCGGCTGATGAGAGTGAGTGGATAATATGACAGTGAGAGAGATCGGTATGCCTGCGGGCAGGAGAATCAGAAATACAGGATGGTCCGGAAAGTACCGGAGAGTGTGCGGGGCGTTTGTGAAGCGCGCGGCGAGTATGTTGCTTGCGTTTATCATGGCGTTCACCACATTGACGCTTGTGCCCTTACAGGCAGAGGCGGACGGGGGGACTGCGGTGTCCAACGCCTATGTGCTGGAGATCAGCACCGGCGTGAGCGACGGGAAAGCAATAGAATTCTTCGAGATCAGGTATAAGGGGACGGACGGAAAGTCCTACAGGCAGTTTATCTTCCCCAACGAGGATTCTCTGGCGAACGGGCGCAAGGAGGCTGCAAGTTACGGTTCAGATGTAACGATCCTGAATGATATCAGTAGCTGGTATCAATATGTACCGGATACCTCTGCGGCCGCCGCATGGGACGCTAAAGGTCAGGGCAGCGGGCTTAGGTCATCTTCCGTGGATCAGTATTATTTCACTACGGAAGTGGCGATCCAGTCGGTGGAGAAGATTGACGGCTTCATGGGCGGAAAGGGTACCTGGACCTGTAACAGGTTCCAGCTCTTTCGTGTGGACCGGATCGGCGGTCTCAGGATGGCGGGCGTGTGGTCCAACATCTGGTATATTGACTTTGAGGGAGAACTCATCGCCGAGTTGACCGGCAACAGCAGCAGTAGCTGGTCGAGAGGTGAGGCGAATTATCTGCGCATGGATCAGAAAGCCGTCCTGAAGACAGATTTTAACGGGGTGGACTACAAAAACCATGCCATGCAGGATACACATACCTACGGTTTCCGGATGGATTTTGCGGATACCTACGGGGCGGGGTTGGAGAGCCTTGCCATGGAATACGGAGATGGAAAACAGTATCTGAATAATAAGATCTGCGTTGCAGAGACGATGGCGTATACCATTCAGTACACCGATGTTTATGGACAGATACGGTTCCTGCGGCTCCCTGTGATCACCAGTGTGGCTTATTGGACCTATGCAAAAGTGGGAGGCAGGACTTTCTGGGGGATCGGACAGGAGGGAGAGAGTATTGCTTTCGCGGGGACGATCCCGGATTGTGCAGAGATCAGGGATGTGAGCTGCACCTTCGGGGCCGCTGAGGCCACTGCGGAGGCTGGTATCAAATATAACTCCAATTATTCTATCACCGAGAGGAGAATTCAGAAAAGTGAAGATGACGACATCCGCATAACCTGCGCGGCGGTCTATGATATGAGCACAGCTACCATTGCGCCGAGGCAGGACGGAGCCCAGCTCCAGTACGACTTCGCGGGCAATCCGATCCTGTACCGGCTGTCCGGCGACAAGATGGGAGATGCCTTCTACGCCCAGGATAAGAATATGAGCCTGCATTTACTGGCGTATGATGATAGAGAGCTGAAGGTGCCGGAGCCCAGCGGCATGGAATACTATCTGGTGCAGATCGCGACGGATGATATCGGAGGCGCGGCTACCTCTTCGGATCTCTTTATGACCTTGAATTATATTGACAGAGCGGGCAGGGAGGCTTCCAGCAGTGAGATCTCCTTAAGAGACGCGACGAGCGAATATTACGGCTATTGGCCCGGCAGCACGGATAACTTTGTCTACAGATGGGGTGTCAACAGCGGCAATACGGTCACAGCGGTGATCACCCTGAGAGATGTGGATTATTTCACAGGGGCGAGTCTCAAGGTGGGTGAGGGAACTGACGATGCGGACGATTACCAGTTCAAGAGCCTGCAGATCTATGCCTTATCCAGTCTGGGCAACAGAAAGGCTGTATGGCAGGAGACGACGAAGAACGGGCTGAGTACCCGTGTGAATATCACCAGGGATACAGCGGGCAAGGCGGTACCCATCAAGATCCTGAATGTAGAGCAGACCGTATTGGTGCAGGAGGGAGAGGCTGTTGCGGTGGATTTCCAGTCTGCCAAGGTTTCCGATATACAGGAAAACAGCTGGGAGATGTCTACCGTCAAAGTGACCTATGAGGATGCCATGGCAGACTTTAACTTCACCAAGGTGCGAAAGACATACAATATCACGGTGCATGTATTTGACGATACCGTGGAGACAAATGACCAGGGCAGGGTGGTGTCCAGCGGCGGAAACGGGGATGCGGGTTCGGAGAATCTGTTTTATTTCCAATTGCTGTTCAAGAACGGCGCAAGCTGTTATGAACTGGCAAATTCACAGCTGGAGGGTGACCGGTTTGCATCGGGCGCGGATGAGAGCTTCCAGATCAGCACGAACCAGGACTACGGGGAAGTGACCGCCATCCGTATCATTCCGGATGATACCTCTTCAGACAGCAAGAAGTTTGATAAGCTGCGGATCGAATCCATAGATGTCACGGAGGTCGGACAGTCCGGGACACACCTCTGCTGGGTGGCAAAGGATGTGGGCTGGATCGGCGTCGGTTACACAGAAGAGCAGGAGAAGAGCGGCATGGGCGGTCAGAAGGGCCGAAGTGCGGCAGAGATGGCCAAGACCAAGGCCATTGATTACACCACCAACGTCGTTCAGTTGGAGGTCGCTATCCACACCAACAACCAGGAGCAGGATCCGGGGTATGCGAGCCAGTATTACGGCACCCTGTGGGGGCAGTTCACTGTTGTGTTGAGCAACGGCGAGAGAAAGACACTGGAGCGCTTTGATGTGGTAAGGGCGATGTACCAGTACATGAAAAAGAATAAAGGTGAGGTATCCGGTGGCGTCATCAGCGACAAAACCAAGATGTTCCGGGTGAACCATACGGACCGGTTCCTGGTGGATATCAAGGATGTCCGGCAGATCGTTTCCCTGGATCTGTTCACGGAGCAGAAGGATACAAACCCTTATAACTGGGGGATCGGGGGTGTCTCCGTGAGCAAGGTGAAGGAGCAGGGAGTCCTCCGGCTGAATACCAGCGATGAGTATGAATATGACCGGACTGATAAGGCGGAGGTGCTGTGTTACCAGAGAAATGAGGGAACACCCGCGCATCTGGTCAAGACGCTGGTCGGCACGGAGATAACCGTGAACATTCCCTTTACGGAGAACCTGATCGAGATGGATGAAAGCACGGGACAGGTGACGTCAAAGATCTCCAGAGTGCCGGCTTCCCAGAATGATGAGCTGAATATCTTTGTATTCCCCTCCATCGGCGGGAACTATGAGCCTATCGAGAATTATGAGCTGAATGTAACGGTCAATTATGCACATGTCTACGGACCCTTGTATCAGGTGGGCAGAGAGTCGATCAGCAAGTACATACCGGGTGATGAGGATACGGACAGCAGACCGATGTTCTATGCTGCCGGTCTCAAAGCATCAGGCATGGTGGATCTGAACAAGGTGAAGTTCAATGCGATGACCAACGGGGTCAGAATGTGTAATCTGGACTATGCGATCGTACAGCAGGTGAGGGACGGCGTTGTCGTGGCAAACTACTATATGGATCTGGGGAACCACAATGCGTACTACTCTGTGACCGGATTCCCGACGGGCGATACAAAGGATATCGGATACCGGAATGAGCAGAACGTGACCTTCCAGTTTGCGGACAGTGCAGAGGAGAGAAATCTGTTTGCGGACAGACAGGATCTGGCGGTCGCGCTGAAATATAAGCTGGCAAACGATCCCATAGGGACTGAATATCAGACACCGTATATCTATCTGACGGATCAGAATGTAGTGACGATCCGGCCGGGACAGGTGGTCGACCTGAAGTTTGCCCAGATGTTTGCCGGTGAGGTGACAGGCATCCAGTTTGCCTGCATCGGAGACACAAGTGCCATGATCGACGCGGCCTGTGTGAAGACTTATCGGATGGATACCTCCGGAAGACCCACGGAGGAAGAACACTACAACTTCAGCGAAGGCGTGTATGTGACGGAGAGGGATCCGGTGACCATGTGGCGCACAACGAGCGGAGCGGACGCTTTGGATGCGGTGAACCCTGTGACATTCACCTTTAGGACAGCGGCTGCATCGAAAAACTTCGACAGCGGTACATCCGGACCGGTAGCTATGGATCTGTATACGGCAAGGAGGGGATCGACAGAGGGCAGCGAGATCGTCAATCCTGTCCTGAAGAAACAGGATATCAGAATTTATCTGACCGACGGCAGCAAGGAATTTGAGATGGATAAGCTGCAGACGGTGCGGTTCTTAGTCACCGGAGCAGAGTCCCTGAGACGGATCGTGCTGGAGCCTAAGAGCGAAGGCGGAGCCGGGAACGCGACCTGGAGTCTGGACTATGTGACAGCACAGCTGGGCGACAAGGCGGTGAGCACAAGGGCTGTGGAAGAAAGGCTCTATGAAGGGCAGCCGAAGACGGTAACCCTGGCGAATGTCATTGTGGCAGCGCGTGTGAGCAACTTTAACACCACCAGAGACGCCTATGATACACAGCTGGTACAGGAGAATGGCGTGGATCTGGTTGCCCTGGCGCAGAAGGAATTCATCATCACGCCTCAGGTGAAGGGCTCTGAGCGTGGAAGTACGGTTACCGTTGTAGAGGTGAAGGACGGCACTTTCGTGACCGGTGAGATGGCGGATTCCCTGAAACAGGAGGGCAATGACTATATCTTTACGCCGCCCAGGACAGAGAAGACGAAGTACTACCGTATCACAGTGGCTTCCTATGAGGTGCCGGAGTCCAAGGTGGAGATCAACATCACCGTGGAGGGCACGGAGGCAGCAAGTGTCAGCAGCGGAGACGCGGGCAGCAGTAGTTCGAACAGCAGTAGTTCAGGCAGCAGCAGTTCGAACAGCAGCAGTTCGGGCAGCAGCAGTTCGGACAGCAATAGTTCGGGCAGTGACAGCACAAATAATGCCGATGAGAATGAGGATAAATCGGACGGAGACAACACAGGTGTCAGCAGCGGAGACGCGGGCAGCAGC